>NZ_JBEORR010000014.1:0-252492 GCF_040302345.1 Streptomyces sp. NPDC126510
CCGGGCCGCAGCCTTCTTCGCCACCTGCGGCATCGACCGCATCGAGCGCGTCCTGACCGACAACGCCTGGCCCTACCGCAAAAGCTTCGCCTGGCAGCAGGCCCTGGCCGACCTCGACGCGACCGGCAAGCTCACCCGCGCCTACCGGCCGCAGACCAACGGCAAGGTCGAACGCTTCAACCGCACCCTGCTCGACGAATGGGCCTACCTACGCCCCTACACCAGCAACACCGAGCGGATGGCAGCTCTGACAGACTTCCTGCACACCTACAACCACCACCGCTGCCACACCGCACTCGGCGGCCACCCACCCATCAGCCGCGTAAACAACCCTGCGGGTCAATACACCTAGGGCCTGTCTGCGGCACTAATGCACGGTCCAGGTGAACTTGTCTCCGCCCACCCAGCGGACCACGTCCGGGTCGTCCATGTCGTGCACGGGGATGCCGAACGCGGCCGCGGCCGCCAGCACGTCGGTGACGGCCCGGGCCTCCCCGACCACCTGGCCGTCGATCTGCACGATCCGGAACGGCGGTGTGCCCGGCTGTACCCCGAGCACCAGGATCCGCGGGTGCGATATGTACGGGCTCGCGCTTTCGGTCATGCATCGAGCCTAGAACGCAACCGGCGCCGGCGCGGGTCCAGGGCGTCCGCCGAACCCTCCGGCCGCTCAGGGGCGGCGCCAGTCGTGCCCGGTCAGGTGGGACCCGGCCTGCGGGCCCATCCGCAGCATGCCGCCGTCGACGCTCCAGGACGCGCCGGTGACGTACGAGGCGTCCGGACCGGCGAGGAAGGCGATGACCGCGGCGACCTCGCGGGCGTCGCCGGGCCGGCCGAGCGGGATGCCCGGGCGGCTCTCGGTGTGCGGGTCGGTGTCCTCCTGCCCGGTCATGGGCGTGGAGATCTCGCCCGGGGCCACGGCGTTGACGGTGATGCGGTGCTCGGCCAGTTCGAGTGCCATGACCTGGGTGAGCAGCCCGAGCCCGCCCTTGGCGGCGCAGTAGGGGGCGGCGCCCACCCGCGGCTGGTGTTCGTGGACGGATGTGACGTTGATGATCCGGCCGCCCTGGCCGTGCCCGATCATGTGCCGGGCCGCCTTCTGCCCGCACAGGAAGGGCCCCACGAGGTCGACGTCGAGGACCTCGCGCACGTCCGACAGTTCCAGGTCGAGGAAGGGCGTCATGGTGCCGGTGCCGGCGTTGTTGACCAGCACGTCGATGCGGCCCAGCCGTTCGCACAGCTCGTCGACGGTGTCGGCGGCGTCGGGCAGCCGGGTGAGGTCCATCCGGGCGACCTCGGCCCGCTGCCCGTGCGCACGCACCTCGTCGGCCGTCTCCTGCGCCCCCTTGCGGTCGGTGTGGTAGGTGATGCCGACGTCCATGCCCACCCGCGCCAGGTGGACCGCGGTGGCGCGGCCGATGCCGGAGTCGGCACCGGTGATCACGGCGACTTTGCTGGTGGGCGCGGTGGGGTCGGACATGGCGGGTCTCCTCGTCGAGGGGTGGGGGCGAGGCATCGCAGTACCCGGGGGGATACCGGGCAAACCGTCCGCCCGTCGTGCGCCCCGCCGGGCGCTGGGCAACCCTTGAGGTGGAGGTGGCGATGGATCCCGTCGAGGCACTGGACCGGATCGCCTTTCTGCTGGAGCGGTCCCTGGCACCGACCTACCGCGTGCGCGCCTTCCGTACGGCGGCCCGTGTACTGAAGGACCTGGGTGGGGACGAGGTGCGCCGGCGGGCGGCGGACGGCTCGCTGGAGAAGCTCAAGGGCGTCGGCCCGAAGACCGCCCAGGTGGCCCGGGAGGCGCTGGCCGGTGAGGTCCCGGGCTATCTGGACAAGCTGGAGCGCGAGGCGGAGGAACAGCCTGCCGTGCGGGGCGGGGAGAAGCTGCGGGCGCTGCTGCGCGGGGACTGCCATCTGCACTCCGACTGGTCGGACGGCGGCAGCCCGATCGAGGAGATGGGGCGGGCCGCCGCCGAGCTGGGCCACGACTGGGCGGCGCTGACCGACCACTCCCCGCGGCTGACGGTGGCGCGCGGGCTGTCGCCCGAGCGGCTGCGCGAGCAGCTGGACGTGGTGGCGGAGCTGAACGACACCTGGGCGCCGTTCCGGCTGCTGACCGGCATCGAGTGCGACATCCTCGAGGACGGCACGCTCGACCAGGAGCCGGAGCTGCTGGACCGGCTCGACGTGGTGGTGGTGTCGGTGCACTCCAAGCTGCGCATGGACACGAGGCCGATGACCCGGCGGATGGTTGCGGCCGTACGCGATCCGCACTCGGACGTGCTCGGGCACTGCACGGGGCGGCTGGTGACCGGGCGGGGGCGGCCCGAGTCGGAGTTCGACGCCGACGAGGTGTTCGCCGCGCTCGCGGAGACGGGCACGGCCCTGGAGATCAACAGCAGGCCGGAGCGGCTGGATCCGCCGCGGCGGTTGCTGCGCCGGGCCGTGGACGCGGGGGTGCTGTTCTCCATCGACACCGACGCGCACGCGCCGGGACAGCTGGACTGGCAGATCAACGGATGCGCACGGGCGGAGGAGTGCGGTGTGCCGCCCGAGCGGGTGGTGACCACGTGGTCCCTCGGCGAACTGCTGGCCTGGACCCGTGAGCGGCGGCTGCCGTCCGGCGTGGCGGGCGGCTGACGTGGTACCCGCGCGGCCGGAGAGAAAGGGACTGCACCTATGGAACGCGCGGAACGGGCGGCTGTGTTCGACGTCGACGGCACGCTGGTCGACACCAATCATCTGCATGTCGTGACCTGGTGGGAGGCGTTCCGGCAGGCGGGCCACCAGGTGCCGATGCACGCCATCCACCGGGCCGTGGGCCTGCCGTCGACCGACCTGGTCGCCCATCTGCTGGGCGATGACCGGGACCAGGACCAGGACGCCGACATCAGCGCCGGTCACAAGGCGCTGTACGGGCAGTACTTCGACCGGCTGCCCGCGCTGCCGGAGGCCGGAGCGCTGCTGCGGCGGCTGCACCGGGACGGCTGGAGGGTGGTGCTGGCCACCTCGGCGGGTGGCGCGGAGCTGAGCGCGCTGCGCGGGGCGATCGACGCGGACGAGGCCATCGCCGCCACGGCGAGCGCCGACGACGTCGACGAAGGCAAGCCCTCCCCCGAGCCGGTCGAGCACGCCCTGGAGCTGGCCGGCGTGCCGGCGGAGCGGGCGGTGTTCGTCGGCGACACCGTGTGGGACATGCGGGCGGGCAGCAGGGCCGGGGTGCGCTGTGTGGGCGTCCTGTGCGGCGGCATCCCGCGCGCCGACCTCGCGGAGTCCGGCGCGGACGCGGTCTACGCCGACCCCGCGCACCTGCTGTCGGTCCTCGGCGACAGCCCGCTGGCATGAAAGAACGTGAAACCGCCGGTCATGCGGATACCCACAGCGCATGACGCGTGTGACCGGTGCGGGACGGCGGAGGGCGGGAGCCTTCCGCGGGCGGAGGGACATGAACGAAGACATGGGGGCGGCCTCGAACGCACGGCCCCAGGGAGCACCCAGGGCTCAGGGGCGGTTCGCGGATCTGCAGCAGAGAACGCGGAGCGTGCGTCCGGTGGATGCCGTGCGGCGGGATTCACGGTCGGCCTGGGAGGCCGTGCGGGCTGCCTGGCGCGGGCCCGGACGGGAGCGGGACCTGGTCGTCCAGTCGCTGAAGGCCGCCGGGGCGGCCGTGCTCGCCTGGCTGGTGGGCGGCGTCTGGATGGGCGACCCGCTGGCGCTGATGGCGCCCTGGGTGGCGCTGGTGCTGGTGCAGGCCACCGTCTTCAGCTCCCTGGTGCAAGGAGCGCGGCAGTTCGGGGCCATCTGCGTCGGCACGCTGGTGGCCTCGGCGGCGCAGGCGATCACCGACGACACGCTCGGTGCGATCGCCCTTTCCGTACCGGTGCTGATGCTGCTCGCGAACTGGCCCCGCTTCGGCGACCAGGGCATCTACGCGGCGACCACGGCCCTGTTCACCATCTCCTCGGGCATGGTGAGTCTGTCCGCCGTCGGGCACCGGGTGGAGCAGGCGGCGATCGGCGCCGTCATCGGCGTCGCCGTCAACGCGTTCGTGTTCCCGCCGATCCACCTGCGGGACGTACGGACGAACCTGGCGGGGCTCGCCCGGGAGACGGGGGACGTGCTGCACCTCATCGCCGGTGATCTGCGCGAGGGCGACTGGGACGCGCAGACCGCCGCCGGCTGGGTCAGCGCCTCGAACCGCTTGGACCACCGCCTGAAGGCGCTTCGCTCGGCGCGCCGGTGGAGTCAGGAGAGCCTGCGCCTGACCTACGCCCCGCTGCGCGTACTGCATCGGGTGCCGCACGAGGGTGTCCTGCCGGCGGTGGAGGAGGACGAGCGGCTCAGCAGGGTCACCGGGCACGTCGCCACGCTCACCCGGGCGCTCGCGGTGTCCGTGGACGACAAGCGCACTCCCGCCCCGCCCGAGGGCCCGGCGCTGCGCTCGTACGCGCGTCTGCTGGAGCTGATCGGGGACGCCCTGTGCGCGGAGGCCGACAGTCTGCTCGACGGCAGTGTGACCGCCAGGCCGGGCGAGGAGACCGAGAAGGCCATGCGGGAGCTTCACGAGGAGTTGCAGGACGGACTGCGCCGGCACGCCGGGGAGGGGGCCGCCCACACCGCCGTCCTGGGCACGCTGCTGCTCCAGGCGGAGAACCTCTGGGCCGAAACCGTCCCGGGCGTCGAGGAGGAGTGACACACCTCACCGGGCAGGGGTTCCGGGCGCGGAACACCCGCAGGTGGTTGCCCGTTGAACAAGGTGTGGGTCCGGACCGGACCCGCCCCTGAGCCGCCCCGGCCGTGATTCCCCCGTCCGGCCGGGGCTTTCCTCTCCCCACGTGCATTCCGTGCGTCCCGGGTACTCGGTCACCTCTCGTGGAACCAGACGGCCGAGAGGAGCACGAAGTGAGCAGCGGAACGGGCATGAAGGTCGTCGTCACGGGCGCCACCGGCAACGTCGGCACGAGCGTGGTGCGCTTGCTGTCCAAGGACCCGGAGGTCGCCTCGGTGCTGGGTCTGGCCCGGCGGATCCCCGACTGGTCTCCGCCGAAGACGGACTGGGCCGCAGTCGATCTGGCCTCCGAGAGGTCCGGCCTGGTGGAGCGGTTCACGGACGCCGACGCGGTGATCCATCTGGCCTGGGCGTTCCAGCCGACGCACGACCCGGCTGCGACCTGGCGCACGAACGTGCTCGGCAGCATGCGGGTCTTCGAGGCGGTGGCCGAGGCGGACGTCCCGGTTCTGGTGCACGCCTCGTCGGTCGGCGCCTACTCGCCCGGCCCCGAGGACGGGGCGGTGGACGAGTCCTGGCCGACGCACGGCTGGCCGGACGCCGCGTACTGCCGGGAGAAGGCCTATCTGGAACGGGCTCTGGACACGTTCGAGAGGGACCGGCCCGAGATCCGGGTGGTGCGGATGCGGCCCGCCTTCCTCTTCCAGCGGGAGTCCGCGAGCGAGCAGCGCCGCATCTTCGGCGGCTGGTTCCTGCCCGGCCCGCTGGCCCGCCCGGAGCTCCTGCCGTTCCTGCCGGACATCCCGGGGCTCCGGGTGCAGGCGCTGCACACGGACGACGCGGCGAACGCGTACCGGCTGGCGCTGCGCTCCGGCGTCCGGGGCGCCTTCAATCTGGCGGCCGACTCGCCCGTAGACACGCGGCTGCTGGGCGAGATGTTCGACGCACGCCCCGTGCGGCTGCCGCGCGGCGCGGCCCGGTCGGCGATCGCCGCCGCCTGGGGTCTGCATCTGCTGCCCGCCTCCCCGCACCTGTTCGACGCGGTGCTGCGGCTGCCGCTCATGGACTGCACGCGTGCGCGAACGGAACTCGGCTGGCGGCCTGAGCACACGGCTCCCGAGGTGCTGGAGGAGTTCCTGCTGGGCTTCCGGCAGGGGGCGGGGGCGCCGACGGAGCCACTGCGGGGACGCAAGGTGGGCTGATCCGGGCGGTGCTGCACGAGACCCACGACATGCGCGAAGGCCGCAGCCGACCCCCACAGCCGGCTGCGGCCCTCGCTGGGATGCCCTCCTCAGGCGGAGGGCTCGTCCGGCACCGGGTGCTCGGGGTGAACCGTTCCCGAGTGCGGTGCTCCCTGCCGGCCCGTCCCCGCTTCGTCCGTGTCGGGGACGTCGCCGGTGGGCTCGTCGGTCTCGTCGTCGCTCCGGCGCTCGGTCTTCTCACCCTCGCCGGTGCCCGTGAAGCGCGGGGCGACCTCCCACGGGTCCTCGCCGTCGTCGGCCTGCTGGTCCGGCATGTCCCGCGGGATGGGCTCACCGTTCTCGCCGGGTCCTTCGAGCCGGTGGTCGGTCACGGCGTACTCCCTTCTGTGGTCCGGGCGCCACGCGAGTACCTCCGCGGTGATCGGCGAAACCTCAGCGCGGAATCCGCTCCTGAAGTGCCGTGCGCCAGGCGGGGAGCGGATACTCCGGTGCCGGGTCGGGGCGCCGTCCGCCGCGTGCGAAGAAGTCGGCGAGCGGCAGGATCGCGGCACCGACCGTGACCGCGTCGGGTCCGAGCCGGCCGAGATCGACGGTCACTTTCCCGGCCGGGTGACGCAGCGCGTACGACATGGCGTGACGGCGTACGGCGGGCAGGAAGCGTGAGCCGAGCGCCAGGCCCGCCCAGCCGCCGATGAGGATGCGCTCGGGCTGGAAGAGGTTGATCAGGTCGGACAGGCCCGCCCCGAGGTACTCGGCGGTCTCCTCCAGGACGGCCAGCGCCACGGGGTCGGCCGCACCACCCTCGGGCGGGTAGGCCGCGGCGAGCATCGCCGTGAGGGCGGTCTCCTCGTCGGCGCCGTCCGGGATTCGGCCGCCCTCCTCCCGCCAGCGATCCAGCAGGGACTCGGCACCCGCGTACGCCTCCAGGCAGCCGAGCGCCCCGCACCGGCAGCGGCGCCCGCGGACCCGTACGGTCAGGTGCCCCCACTCGACCGCGCGGCCCTGCTCCACGTCGGGGGTGACGAGGCTCGCGCCGACGCCGGAGCCGAACAGCACCACGACGGCGTTGCGGGCGCCGCGTCCGGCACCGAACCACATCTCGGCCTGGCCCAGCGTCTTGGCACCGTTGTCGATGAAGTGCGGGACGGTGTCCGGCAGCGGGGATCCGGTGCGGAGCAGGGCCTCCAGCGGGACGGCCTCCCAGCCGATGGTCTGCCCGTGCACCAGCGTGCCGCGGTCGGCGGTGCGCTCGACGATGCCCGGGACGCCGATGCCGACGCCGAGGAGCCGCTCGGGTGCGAGGCCGGCCGTGGCCAGCACCTCGGCGATGCCCCGGTGGACGTGGCCGACGATGGCCTCGACCTCGTAGCGCTGCGGCGACAGCGGGTGCTCGGCGCGGGCCAGTTCGGTGAGGGTGAGGTCGAAGAGTTCGACCCGGACCCGGGTCTCGCCGACGTCGACCCCGATCATGTGGCCGCTGCCGGGTGCGACGCGCAGCAGGGTGCGGGGGCGGCCGCCGTCGGAGTCGACGCTGCCGGCCTCCTCGACCAGCCCGTCGGCGACCAGGTCGGCGACGACGTTGCTGACGGAACCGGAGCTCAGGCCGGTCGCCGGGCCGAGTTCGAAGCGGCTGAGCGGGCCGTCGAAGTAGAGCCTCTGCAGCACGGCCGTACGGTTGGCCCGCCTGAGATCGCGTACCGTGCGCCCGTTCCGCGCAGCCATGTGGCTCCTTTCGCGTCCCCTGTCCGACCTGCAACATACCGTCGGGGCCGGGCCCGGCGCGACATCCTCCAACCCTTATTTCATGATGTGAGCTAACCGGTGTCCGGCCGGCGGGTTCAGGACGTCTCCTCGATCTCGTCCAGGGCCGCGACGAGTGCGGGGCCGACCCTCTCCCGCACCCAGAGCCGCTGCTCCTCGCCGGCCTCGCGGGGAATCGTCTCGGTGAGCATGATCAGGTACAGGTAGGCCCGGTACAGGGCCAGTCGCACACGGGCCGGGGCGTCGAAGCGGACCCGGCCGCCGGCCTCCCGGTAGCCGCCGAGGAAGTCCTCGTCCTTCCTGATGTCCCCGAGCAGGGCCAGGGAGACGAAGTCGGCCAGGGGGTCGCCCCAGAACATGCGCTCCCCGTCGATGAGGCCGCCGATACGGGCCTCGCCGTCCGGGCGATGGACGAGGATGTTGCCCCGCCACAGGTCGAAGTGGACGAGACACGGGTCGGTGACCTCGTCGAGGGCGCCGTACGCGGACGCGGCGATGCCGGCCACGGCGTCGACGGAGCGGGGCAGCCACGCCCCGTAGCGCCGGGCGTCGTCGAGGACGGCGTCGAACATCGCCGTGAACGCCGTCCGCCAGTCGGGGGCGAGCGGGCCGAGGGCGCCGGAAGGGTAACCGTGACCGGGGCCGGTCACCTCGTGCAGGCGGGCGACCTGGCGTCCCAGTTCCGTGCGCAGGGCGGTCTGTTCGGGGTCGGTGAGCGTGCCGTCCCAGGGGTCGCCCGGCAGGGCCGTCATGAGCAGGAAGTCGTCCCCCGCCGACACCGTCCGCGGCGCGGGCACCCCGGCGCGGGCCGCCGAGCGGTAGAACTCGGCCTCCGAGACGAGCAGCCGCTTCTCGTGCCGCAGACCCGGGACGGCGGCGGCCGGCGGGATCTTCAGCACGTAGCGGCTGCCGTCGGTGAGCCGGAGTTCCTCGACGGTGTTGTAGGTGCCGCCGGTCAGCGGGGCGAGGTGGGCGAGACGGCCGGGGTCCAGGCCCGCCGCCTGGAGGATGTGCCGGGCCCGTTCCCAGGAGTCCACCACCGTGTGCCCACCCCTCCCCTGCCGCATCGGTCAGCCGGCCGCGTACACGTCCTCGACGTAACGCCCGTCCGCGATCAGTCCGTCGAGCCACTGCTCGGCGGCCGTCTCGTCGGAGCCCGGCGTGTGCTTCCGGAACAGGGTACGGAACGCCTCCCGCACCCCGGGCGCCATCCTGGAACCGTCACCGCAGACGTACACCCGCGCTCCGGAGTCCAGCAGGCCCCAGACCTCCTCGGCCTCGGCGGCGATCCGGTGCTGCACGAAGCGCACCTCGCCGGCGGGCGTCTCGCTGAATGCAGGGCGCAGGGAGACGGCGCCGGCGGTCTCGGCGGCGCGCAGTTCCTCGGCGTGCAGGAAGTCCGCGTCCGGGGCGTCGCAGCCGAAGTAGCAGAGGGCCGGGGCGAGTTCGGTGCCGGCCGTGAGGGCGGCCGTACGGTCGGCGATGGTGCCGCGGAACGGGGCGAGGCCGGTGCCCGCCGCGACCATGACGACCGGTGACGGGTCGCCGCTGACGTCGATCCGAAAGGCCTCCCGGCAGGGCTGCACGCGCGCGTAGACCGTGTCGCCGGGCTCGACGGTGGTGAGGTGGCCGGAGCCGGTGCCCCGGTAGACGCCCTTGCCGGAGCGGGCGGGCGCCTCCAGCAGCGACACCATCAGGTCCACGTGGCCGGGGTCGACGGCGGGCGAGGAGGAGATGGAGTAGTGGCGCGGGCGCAGCGGGGTGAGGAGGTCGAGGAGCTTCGGCCAGTCCAGGGCGCCGCGCAGGGCCGGGTGGTCCTCCAGGATCTCCACGAGGGTGCGCGGGTCGTCGGCGAGGGCGGCCAGGGCCATGCGCTCCGGCGGGCACGGGTTGGCGGCGGCGAGCGCGGCCAGCTGCCCGGCGCTCGGGCGCTCCTGCAGCTCCACGTGGTGGGTGAGGAGCTGCCGCACCGTCAGGGGCCGGTCCACGGCGATGCCGTCGCGGCGCGGGCGGGTGGCGCGGATGTCCAGGACGGTGTCGAGGTCGGCGCCGAGCGCGGCGGCGGCGCGGGCGACGAGGCCGGGGGCGTTGGCGGGCAGCACGGTGAGGTGGTCGGCCGTGCGGTAGGTGACGCCGTCCGGCAGCGCGACGCGGAGGAACCGCTTGCGCCGGGCGTAGCCGGGGGCGGTGAGGTCGCGGGCCTCGGTGACGCGCATGGGGACGAGGCCGTGCCGCTCGGCGAGAGCGTCCAGCGGGCCGCCGGTCAGGGTGCGGACCTCGTAGGCGGTCGCGGGCTCGGGGTCAGGGGTCGTGGCGTCGGGGTCGCCGTAGCGCTCCAGGAGGGCGGTGCGCACGGACGCGGTGAAGGCGCGGACGGTGCCGGCGAGGTCGCCGGAGGCGTCGGCGGCGACGCGTTCCACCAGGCGGGCGGCGCCGGACCCGGCGAGCCGCTCGTCGATGCGGGTGGGGACGTGCTGGTAGGTGGCGGCCCAGTTCCGGTCGCCGACGCCGAGGACGGCGTACGTCACGCCCGACAGGTCGTGGGTCTCCTCCAGCCGGGCGGCGAAGGCGGTGGCGTCGTCGGTGGGGCGGCCGTTGTAGGAGGCGGCGGTGATGACGACGGGCCGGTCGGTGGGCAGGCCTCCGGCGTAGGCGTCGAGGGGTGCCACCTCGGTCTCGCAGCCGATGGCGGCGGCCTCGTCCGCCAGCTGGGCCGCGAAGTCACGGCAGGTACCGTAATTGCTGCCGTGCAGGAAGAGGGCGGCGGTGCCGGGGCGGACGCGGGCGGGCAGGCCCTGCGGCTCGGCCGCGGCGGTGTCCTGGGCCGGGGCGGCTCCGGGCAGCGGGCTGTGGACACGGTCGGCGGAGGTGCGCGGCGTCAGCGCGAGGGTGAAGCCCTCGGGCTTGAGGGTGAGGGTCTCCTTGACGTCGAGCCGGTAGTCGGCGTGGTCGCCCAGCCGGTAGCGGTGGACGAGCATGGCCAGCAGCATGGTCGCCTCGTGCAGCGCGAACTGCCGTCCGATGCAGGCGCGCTCGCCGGTGCCGAACGGCTTGAAGGCGTGCACCGGCCGCTCCGCCTCCGCCTCGGCCGTGAAGCGGGAGGGGTCGAACAGCTCGGGGTTGTCGCCCCACACGGGCTGCCGGTGCAGCATCGGCGTGAGGACCAGGACGCCCTGCCCGGCGCGCAGCGGGATGCGGCCGCCGAGCACGGTGTCCTCGCGGGCCTCCCGGGAGAACACGGCGGCGGTGGGCCACAGCCGGAGCGCCTCGTTGAGGACCTGGCGGGTGTAGGTCAGCCGGCCGACCTCGTCGAAGGTCGGCTCGACGTCGGCCCGGTCGCCCCACAGCGCGTCGACCTCGCGCTGCACCAGCTGGAGCGCGGCGGGGTGCTTGGCCAGGTAGTACAGCGCGAAGGACATGGCGCCGGAGGTGGTCTCGTGGCCGGCGATCAGGAACGTGATGACCTGGTTGCGGATGTTGGCGGCGTCCAGCTTGGTGCCGTCGGCCGGGTGCTCGGCGGTGAGCATCAGGCCGAGGAGGTCGTCGGAGTCGCTCTGGTCGGTGCCGGTGCGCGCGGCGATGACCTCGTCGACGACCCGGGCGAGGTAGGCGGAGTCCTCGCGGAAGGCCGTGTCCTGCTCCGAGTAGTCCTGGCCGGGGACGCGTGCCAGGCGGGTCATGCTCCACTCCAGGCAGCGGACCATCGACTGGACGAAGGGGTGCGGCTCGGCCCGTTCGAAGGACCCGAAGTCGTAGCCGAAGCCGGCGAGTCCGATGGTGTCGAGCGTCATGCGGGTCATGTCGTCGGGCACGTTCACCGGCTTCCCGGCGCGGGCGTCGCGGTCCCAGGACGCGATGAGCCGACGGGCCACCTCCAGCATCACGGGGTGGTAGGTGCGCATGGAGCCGAGCGCGAAGGCGGGCATGAGGATGTCGTGCGCCTTGGCCCAGTTGGGCTCGTCGTTGTACGCCGTGAACAGCCCGTCGGCGGCGAACTCGCGGACATTGCCCAGACCGGGCCCGATGTGCTTGGCGAAGCGCTGCTCGTCGGCGAGTTCGGCCACGAGGTCCAGATCGCCCACGAACAGGGTGTCCCGCCCGTACAGCCGCCGCACGAGCACGGGCCCGTGCTCACGCATCAGGTCCATGACCTGCTGGATGGGCGCACCGCCGGGGCCGGTGGCGGAGATGTCGGCGACGGGGACGCCGGGGAGGGGGTCGGCGGTCAGGGGGGTCTGTCCGGTGGGGGGCATGACGCGGCAACTGCCTTTCGCGGTACGGAAGTACTGCGAACCAGCGTGATCCACCGGGCCGGGGAACCGACGCCCCGGCCCTACATGATTGTGTAGTGCGAGCAGATGCGCCGCTCTTGCGCGGGAGCGGCCCGGCGTGTCAGGAGAAGCTCGTGGAACTGGCCCGGCACGAGGCCGTGACGTGGCGCAACCGCGCGCTGCTCCTGTTCGACCGGGTCGCGATGCCGGTCGCGGTGTGTGACGTGTACGGGGCGGTGCTGCTGGCCAATCCGGCGATGGCGGCGGAGTGCGGCAGGACACCGGGGCAGCTACGCGGACGCGATGTGCTGGACCTGTTCAGCCCGCGGGAGGCGACGCAGGTGGAGCGCATCGCCGAGGCCCTGCGCCTGCGGCACCGCTCGCGCTACCAGGTGTCGGTGCGCTGGCGGGCCCCGTGCGGCACGGAACGCACCGGCGAATTGACGGCGGATCCGGTCAGCGACTCGGCGGAGGACACCCCGGCCCTGCTGGTGATGCTCCGGGTGGCCCCCGAACGCGTCCCCTCCCCGGCCGCCCCCGCGGAACAACCCCGGGTCACCCCGGCGGAGGCCCGCATCCTGGCCCTCCTGGCCGCCGGCGCCACCACGGCCCGAGCGTCCCGGGAGACGGGCCTCACCACCGACGGCGTGACCTACCACCTGCGCCGCCTGTCGTCCCGCTGGGACGCGTCCAACCGCACGGAACTGGTGGCCCGGGCCTATGCGCTGGGGGTACTCAGGCCGGGCGTCTGGCCGCCGGAGGTCTCAGGCGACGGGACCTGACGGAAATCCGGTCGCTCCCCGGCGTCACGACTGTCTAGTCTGACCCCGCCCCCAAAACCTAGAGCCCCTAGGTTTGCGAAGCCAACGTTCAGGAGCTCTCATGCAGCCGCTCACCGAGCAGGACATCCGCGCCTCCTTCGTCAACTGCTCCAAGGGCGAGGCCAAGCGGCTCGCCGTGCCCAGGGATCTCGACGCGCGGCTCTGGGACGACCTCGACTTCCTCGGGTGGCGGGATCCGGGGGCGCCGGACCGGAGTTATCTGGTGGCCGAGCGGGACGGGCGGATCGTGGGACTCTCGATGCGGTTCCAGGCCGCGCAGCGCGGGTTCCTGCACCGCAGCATGTGTTCGCTGTGCCTGACGACACATCCCCGGGGCGGGGTCTCGCTGATGACCGCCCGGAAGGCGGGGCCGGCCGGGCGCGAGGGCAACTCCGTCGGCGCGTACATGTGCACCGACCTCGCCTGCTCCCTATACGTACGCGGGAAGAAGGCTCCGGAGGCGGCATCCCGGTTCGAGGAGAGCCTCACCCTGGAGGAGCAGATCTTGCGGACCAGGAGCCACCTGGACGCCTTCCTCGACAAGGTGTACGCCTGAGCCCCTCGGTCGCCCGCGGATTGCCCCGGCACTAACGTCCTTCGTGAGCGTCCTTGATGGATGATCGACGGATGTGTTCGATGCGCCGGGGAAGGGGAACAGCCCGAGGATGCGAGAGGTACGTGAGTGGACGGCGCACGCCGAGCGGATCGTGAGGAAGCGCCGTGATCCGGTGGTCGTCCAGACGCTGCGGTCCGCGACGGCGGCGACGATCGCGTACGTCATCGCGCTGCGGCTGAGCCCGGAGCCGGCCCCTCTCACCGCTCCCCTTACGGCACTGCTCGTCGTCCAGGTGACGCTGTACGCCACGATCACCAACGGCTTCCGGCGGGTGAACGCCGTGGTGACGGGCGTGCTCGTCGCCATCGCGTTCAGCCTGCTGGTGGGTCTGACCTGGTGGAGCCTCGCACTGCTCCTGGTGGCCTCGCTGGCCGTGGGGCGGCTGGTCCGGGTGGAGGAGTACGTACCCGAGGTCGCGATCAGCGCGATGCTCGTCCTCGGCGTCACCAGCGTCGGGGACTATGCGTGGGCCCGGGTGGTGGAGACCCTGATCGGCGCCTCCGTCGGGCTCGCCTGCAACCTGCTGCTGGCTCCGCCGGTGTGGGTGGAGGAGGCGGGCGAGTCGATCGAGGGTCTGGCGCGCCGCCTGCGGCAGCTGATGCTGCGGATGGGCGAGGAGGCCGCCGGCGGCACACCCGTGGACCGCGCGGAGAGTCAGCTGCACGAGGCGCGACGGCTGGACCACGACATCGTCGAGGTGGACGCGGCGCTGCGGCAGGCCGAGGACAGTCTGCGGCTCAACCCGCGCGTGCAGGACAGCGTGCTGCACCGGGTCGTGATGCGCACCGGCCTGGACACGCTGGAGATCTGCACGGTCGTCCTGCGCGTGCTGGCCCGCTCCCTCACCGACCTCGCGAAGGAGCGCGAGCCCGAGCCGCAGTTCGAGGCCGAGACGGGCGCCGCCCTGGCGCAGCTGCTGTCCGAGATCGCCGACGCCGTGGTGAGCTTCGCGGTGCTGGTCACCACGCACCTGAGCGCGAGCGCCGAATCGGCGGAGGAACGGCTCGCCGCGGAACTGCGCACCGCCGCGGGCACCCGCGACAAGCTGGCCCTGCTGCTGCGCGAGGAGGCCGAGCGCGATCCGCGGCACTGGCAGCTGCCGGGAGCGATCCTGACGGAGGTCAACCGCATCCTCGACGAGCTCGACACCGAGCACCGCACCCGCCGCCTGTTCGAGGAACTCGACCGGGTGTCGCGCGAGCAGCGGGCCCGGATGCCCCGTCTGACGCGCCTGCGGGAGCGGCTGGGCGTCACGGAGCAGATGTGGCGGAACCGCGCGGGGTTCGATGGGCGTTCTCGCTGAGGGGAACGCCGGCAGGGGGCCGGCACCTGAGGCGAGGAGCGGGCCATGGCCGACACGACCGTGCGGGTCGACGGGAACACACTGCGGCTCCCCGGCGGGGTCGCCGTGCGGTTCATCCGCACGCTGCGCCTGCCGGAGACGGGCACGCATCCGCTGCCGCCGGGCCTCGGCGAGTTCCCGGTGCGGCGCGTCGCGGACTACGCGGACCGGGTCCCCGAGGAATGGCGGGCACGCGGCGGTGTGATGCTGCCGGTGTATCTGCGCGAGGCGATGTGGCTGAGCTTCGCGGGCACCTCGGAGCCGGCCGCGCTCCAGGTCGGCGTCGGCAAGGTGTGCGCGGTCTCGGGCCGGCCCTGGAGCGACCGGCCGGCTCGCGGCCCGCAGAACTACGTGGTGCTCCCCCGCCAGCCCTGGCTGGACGGCATCAACTCCGGCACGGGGACGGTCCGGCAGTTCGTGGCCGTCCCGCTCGGTCTGGGCGCCACCGTCGAGGGGCAGGTCACGGGCGAGGAGGTGTGGGGCGGCGTACAACTGCAGTCCTTCGCGCTGAACGACCGGGAGCTGGCGCGGTGGCGAGCGCAGGAGCGGCGGCGGCAGGTACCTCCCGCGCCCGCGCCGCCGGGCGGCTACGGCGCCGCGATGCCGGCCGCGTTCGGCAGCCCTGCGGCCGGCGGCTACGGGGCGCCCGCGGCCGGTGCTTACGGTGCGCCCGCGGCCGGTGGCTACGGCGCCGCGATGCCGATGGCGGCGCCCGCCGCACCGGGCGCCGTCCCGGCACCGGCCGCGACCGGAGCGGCTCCGCCGGCCCCCGGAGCAGCGCCTGCGCCACCGGCGAGCGCTCCGCGCGCGGCCGCCGCCATGGGCCTGGGTGTCGGCGGCTCCATGCGGCAGGAGGTCTACCAGGACGACCGACCGCTCTCGGACTGGTCGGAGAAGCCCGCCGGGCGGGTGTTCGTGCACCTGGTGACGCCGCCGGAGTGGCGCCGCATCACCGGCGAGGCCGCACCGCCGTCGCCGGTGGACCGGGCCGCCTACACCCGCGCGGGCCTGCCCTGGTTCGACTACTTCGACCAGGACGCGGAGGACCTCGCCCCCACGGACCCACTCCAGTCCGTGAAACCGGTCGGCGACTGGCTCGGCGACGACCACGAGCCCTGGCAGCCGCCCACGCCGGGGCAGACGCAGCAACTCAAGGACGCCACGGGCCGACCGGTCACGGACGGGGACTGGTAGCCGGCCGGGCATACCGGTCAGGGAGAGGGGACTGACAGTCTGCATACCGGTCATGGACGGGAGACTGATAACCGGCCGAGTCGACCGGCCGCAGACGAGGAGCCGGCAGTCGGTCGTGAGGCACCGACGGGGACTGGTGCCCGGCGGGGGACGTCGAGGACGGGGACCGTCCGCCCCTCCCCCTCCCCCTCCCGCGGATGTTGCACCCGACGCAACACCCGCTGCCTCTTGTTGCACCCGAGTGCCCGCAAACGCCAAGGTGGCAGTCACGACGGGGACCAGTGACGACCTGAGGGGCGACATGAGCAGTGGTGGCTGGAGCAGGCGCCGGTTCGTCGGCGCACTGACGGGCGGGGCCGCCGCGGCGGCGCTGCCGTCCTGCGACAACGCGCCCGCGCCCCCGTCGGCCCCGGCCGCGACGCCCGAGGCGGGTACGAGCCCGTCGCGCGAGGCCCGGCGCCCTTCCGGGCCCCGTCCGCTCCACCTCGGCACCTACACGTCCGTCGAGGGCGGCGGCAAGGGCATCGGCCTGGCCACGTACGACGCGGCGACGGGTGAGATCACCGGCGTCGGAACGATCGGCGGCGTCGGCGACCCGTCGTACCTCGCCGTCCACCCGGACCGCGGCACGCTGTACGCGGTGGACGAGCGTGACGACGGTGCCGTGACCGCCGTCCGGCTGTCCGACCGCAAGGTGCTGGGCAGCCGGAGCACCGGCGGCGCGGCCCCCTGCCACCTGTCGGTGCATCCGGGCGGGCGCTGGCTGCTCAGCGCCAACTACGGGTCGGGCAGCGTGGCCGTGCATCCGATCGACGCCTCGGGCGCCCTCGGCGAACGCACCGCCCTCGTCAGGCACTCCACTCCCCCGCCCGGCCCGGGCCAGGAGGGCCCGCACGCCCACCAGGTCGTCACGAGTCCGGACGGAGGCCATGTGCTCGCCGTCGACCTGGGGACGGACACCGTCTACACGTACCGGCTGGACGAGAAGACCGGCAAGCTCGCCGAGGTCGCGCAGGCGCACACCCGGCCGGGCACCGGACCACGCCATCTCACGTTCCACCCGGGCGGCCGGTACGCGTACCTCGCCAACGAGGTCGACAACACGGTGGCGGTCTGCTCGTACGACAAGGCCTCCGGCCGGCTGACCGTGGGCGAGGCGCAGTCCACGGGCACGGGTTCGGGCACGAACTACCCGGCACAGATCCTGGTGACGAGCGACGGCCGGTACGCCTATCTGGCCAACCGCGGCCACAACAGCATCACCCGCTATGCCGTCGAGGCCGACGGGTCCCGGCTCAGGCTGCTCGACACGGTGCCGGTGGGCGGCGACTTCCCCCGGCAGATCGCGTTCTCTCCGGAGGGCACTCTGCTGTTCGTGGCGAATCAGAAATCCTCCACCGTCACCGTCTTCCACGTGAACGAGGCGAACGGCGAACTGCGGCACACGGAGGAATCGTTCCCCTCACCCGTCGCCGTCTGCGCGCTGCCGCTGTAGGGCCCGCGGGCACGACGCGGCGGCGGCCTGGCCGAGCAGGACGTGCATGCGCTCGGTGAGCTGCGCGACGTCGTCGGCGGGCGTGTGAAAGGCGAGGCGTACGTCGCCGTGGGCGCGGACCCGTTCGATGCGCAGCGTCAGTCCGTGCCGGTCGACGGCGAGCGGCTGGACGCGCACCGCACCGTGCAGGCTGTCGGGCTCGACGAGCCGGGTGAGCCGTTCGACGGCGTCGGCGTGGCAGTCGGCGAGGTGGGTCAGCAGCCGGGCCTCTGCCGTGGTGAGCGGGTCGGGCACGGCGGCGGCGAACTCGGCGAGGTCCACGACCACGGAGCCGGACGGCCGCCGCAGCACGACACGGGTGGGCGTGAAGGCGAGCCTCTCCCCCTCGACGGCGAACCAGCCCGCGACCCACAGCCGGGCGCGGATCCGGTCGCGGACCGGGACGGGCGCGACGTCGGCGAACTCCAGCACCGCGGACGGCTCCCCGCGGGGTGCGCAGATCGCGGCCGCGAGCAGGGCGCTGTCCTCGGGCACGTCCACGAGCACCCGGCCGTCCTCGTCCACGCTGTGCGCGCCCACCAGTTCCTGCCGTGCGCCCTCCGCGGTCACGGAGCAGGACCACGCGGCGGCGAGCACCGAACGTGCCAGCTCCGCCGCGGCGGGAGCCGCCGTCCAGCTGTGCCTGTCGTCACCCATCCCAGACCTCCTTAGGTAAGCCTCACCTAACTTATCGGAGATCGGGGTGCACGCCAACCGCGTCACACGACCTTTGCGAGACCTTTCAGGGCGTGAGAACGCCCAGCAGGGCGCGTGCGCACAGCTCGCGCACCTGCTCGCGGCCCAACTCCGTGCCGCGCAGCCACTCCAGGCAGACGGCCGTGGTGAACGCCAGCCAGCCGCGCACGGCCAGCCGGACCTCCGGCCGTCCCTCGACGGCGGGGCCGAACTCGGGATCCGCGGCGAGGGCGGCGAGGATCTGCCGCTCCTGCGCGGCCAGGGCCCGCTGATAGACGCGCCGCACCGCCTGGTCCCCGGCCGCGTCGGCGCGGTGGAAGGCGCGATAGCCGTGCGCGTGCGCCTGGACGTACTCCAGGAACGTCTCCAGACCTGCCCCGAGTTGCTCGCGGACCGGTACGCCGGGTACCGCCGCCGTCATGCGCAGCATGCGCTCGCTCTCGCGCTCGACGACCGCCGCGAAGAAGTCCCGCTTGGTCGGGAAGTAGTGGTACAGCAGCCCGCGCGACACCCCGGCGATCTCGGCGACCTGCTCGATCCACACGTCGTCGTAGGGGCTCTCCGAGAACAGCCGCGCACCGACCGACAGGAGTTGCTCCCGGCGCTCCTCGGTGCTGAGCCGGCGGCGCGTGCGCCCGCCCTGGTTCGCGGCCATGCCCGCACTTTACTTGACGCCGGTTCAACAACGGGACCACACTGAACCGCGCTATTGAACTCACGTACAACACCTGTGAACGCGCCGCCGGATCAAGGGAGATCGCGTCATGACCCAGGCGCCGATACGGACCGGGGAGCCCAAGGGTTTCCGGAGTGCCGAGCTGGGCTGGCCGGAGCTGGACCGCATCCCGCACCCCCCGCGCCGGATCCCGCTGCTCGGGGACGTGGTGGGGGTGAACCGGCGCACTCCCCTGCAGGACTCGCTGCGCCACGCCCGCGCACTGGGGCCGGTGTTCCGGCGGAAGGCGTTCGGCAAGGAGTTCGTGTTCGTGTGGGGCGCCCGGCACGCGGCCGACCTCGCGGACGAGTCGAGGTTCGCGAAGCACGTGGGGCTCGGCGTGGCAAACCTGCGGCCGGTGGCCGGGGACGGCCTGTTCACGGCGTACAACCACGAGCCGAACTGGCAGCTGGCCCACGATGTGCTCGCGCCGGGGTTCAGCCGCGACGCCATGGCCGGTTACCACCCGATGATGCTGTCGGTCGCGCAGCGGCTGACGGAGCACTGGGACCGGGCGGCGGCGACGGGCCGGGCGGTGGACGTGCCCGGCGACATGACCAAGCTGACGCTGGAGACGATCGCGCGCACCGGCTTCGGGCACGACTTCGGCTCGTTCGAACGCTCCCGCCCGCATCCCTTCGTCACCGCGATGGTGGGCACGCTGACCTACGCCCAGCGGCTCAACACCGTGCCCTTCCCGCTGGCTCCCCTCCTGCTGCGCAGCGCGAGCCGCCGCAACGCCGCCGACATCGCCCACCTCAACCACACCGTGGACGAACTGGTACGGGCCCGGCGCGCCACCGGCGGCGGTGACGGCGATCTGCTCGACCGCATGCTGGAGACGGCCCATCCCGGCACCGAGGAACGGCTGGCGCCGCAGAACGTCCGCCGCCAGGTCATCACGTTCCTCGTCGCCGGCCACGAGACGACCTCGGGCGCGCTCTCCTTCGCCCTGCACTACCTCGCCCGCCACCCCGAGATCGCCGCCCGGGCCCGCGCCGAGGTGGACCGGGTGTGGGGGGACACGGCGGAACCGGCCTACGAGCAGGTGGCCCGGCTGCGCTACGTCCGCCGCGTGCTGGACGAGTCGCTGCGGCTGTGGCCCACCGCGCCCGCGTTCTCCCGGGAGGCCCGCGCGGACACGGTGCTGGCCGGAGAGCATCCCATGCGGCGCGGGGCGTGGGCGCTGGTGCTGACGCCGATGCTGCACCGGGACCCCGAGGTGTGGGGAGCGGACGCCGAACGGTTCGACCCCGACCGCTTCGACGCCGGCGCCGTACGGTCCCGGCCCCCGCACACCTTCAAGCCGTTCGGGACGGGCGCGCGGGCCTGCATCGGGCGGCAGTTCGCGCTGCACGAGGCCACGCTGGTACTCGGGCTGCTGCTGCGACGCTACGAACTGCGGGCCGACCCGGCCTACCGGCTGCGCGTGACGGAGCGGCTGACGCTGATGCCCGAGGGGCTGCGGCTGCACCCGGAGCGCCGCAGCCCGGTGCGGGAGCCGGCCTCAGACCTGCGCCGTCCAGTGCCCGGGGCGGGTGACTGAGCCGGGCAGCCGGGTACCGGCGCTTCCCCGGGCCGCGTTCAGCTGCGGCTGGGTGAGGAAGAACGCCCCGGTCAGATCGGCGTCGGTGAGGTCCGCGTCGCGCAGGTCGGCACCGATCAGGTCGGCTCCCCGCAGGTCCGCTCCGGTGAGGTCGGCGGCGATCAGGTAGGCGCCGCGGAGGCAGGCACCGCGCAGGTCGGCGCCCTTGAGACGGGCCCCCATGAGGTCCGCGCCCCGGCGGTCCTTCTTACGGCCCTTGAAGCGGGCCCTGGCCAGCTCGCTCGTCCTCAGCAGCAGGACGTTGACCTCCTTGCGGTGCGCGGCCACGTCCAGCACGGCGAGCTCTTCGGGGGTGCCGGCGGTCAGTTCTCCGGTCTTCTCCAGGGCCTCGCGCAGTTCGGCGTGGACGGGGCGGGCCGCCGGCAGGGTGAGCGCCTCGGTCAGGTACCAGAGCAGCTCGTGCAGCTGCCGGACCACCGGGAACACGTCGAACATGCGGCGGGCCCGCTCCGGCGGACCGGTCCGCCAATCCTGTCCGCCGAAGGTGATCTGCGAGACCTGCTGCCCGGCGCCGAAGCAGTCGTAGACCGTGCAGCCGGTGAATCCCTTCTGCCGAAGCCGGGCGTGGATGCCACAGCGGTGGTCCTCCCTGAGGTTGCGGCAGGGCGTGCCGGCGGCCTTGTCGACCGCGAAGTCGGCCGACGCGGCGAAGGGCAGGGCGACGCAGCACAGCCCGAAGCACCGCTCGCAGTCGCCGCGCAGTTCCGCCTGCTCGGCCTGGTGTTCTCGCATGCCGTTCAGCATACGAAATGACAACTGACGGACCGGTTCCGGTCACACCGCCGGCCCGGGCACCTCCAGACGCTCCAGCCGCTCGGGGTCGGCCAGGATGTACATGTCCGTGATGCGGCCGTCGACGATCGTGACGCCCATGACCGACTGGACGCGGCCCTCGATCGCGTTGACCATCCCGACCGAGCCGTTGACCAGGACCAGCTCCGCAGCCTGCGTGAACGGGGCGAACATGAGCGCCTGCTCCGCCACCGCCTTCGCGCCCTGGACCAGCTTGGAGGCGGCCGCGCCCCGCACGAGCGCGCCCGAGTCGGCCCGCAGCAGCACGTCCGGGTGGAGGACGGCCAGCAGCGCCTCGAAGTCCCCGGCGCGGGAGGCGGCCAGGAAGGCGTCGAGCACCTGCTTCTGCCGTCCGAGGTCCGGCTCGGCCGAGGGGGTGGCGCCGCGTACCCGGCGCCGGGCGCGGCTCGCGAGCTGCCGGGTGGCGGCCGGGTTGCGCTCCACGATCGGCGCGATCTCGTCGAACGGCACGGCGAACATGTCGTGCAGCACGAAGGTGAGCCGCTCGTCGGGCGTCAGGTTCTCCAGCACGACGAGCAGGGCCAGGCCCACGGAGTCGGCCTGGAGCACCTCCTCGGCCGGATCGATGTGGGACAAGGGCCGGAGCACCGGGTCAGGGACGTACGCCCGCACGGTCTCCTGGGTGTCGCCCATCGGCTCCTCGCGGCGGGCGGTGCGCGAGCGCAGCATGTCCAGGCAGACCCGGCCGGTCACCGTGGTCAGCCAGCCGCCGAGGTTCTGGATGTCGTCCGTGTCGGTGCGGCTGAGCTTGAACCAGGTCTCCTGGACGGCGTCCTCCGCCTCGGCAAGCGATCCGAGCATGCGGTAGGCCACCGCATTGAGGTGTCCGCGGTGTTCCTCGAAGCGGCGCGCCAGTTCCTCGTTGCCTGTCATGGTCTCCCCCGTCGTCCGTCGGTCAACCGCTGGTCATCTGCTGAACAGTTCGAACGCCACCGCGGGGCGGCCCCCGAACCGCTCCCCCGTCTTCTCCGCGTGCTGCGTCAGGAAGCCGCGTACATACGTCTCCGGGTCCTCGCTGGTCAGCACCTCGATGTAGGTGCGGTGTTCCAGCAGGGAGCGCACGGCCCGTTCCATCCCGGCTGTCGCGTCGACCGCGTGCGTGGGCGTGCTGGAACCCGCGACCGCGACCCAGCGCACGCCGTCCCAGGGGTCGAGGCCCTGCTCGACGAGCTCGGGGAAGATCCACCGGTTCCCGGCGTCGCCGGCCGCGTCGAGCGTGGCCCGGCCGACGGCCACGTGGTCCGGGGTGTTCCAGGCGACGCCGCCCCAGGTGTCGCGGTGGTTGAGGGTAAGGACCAGCTCGGGCTTGTGGCGGCGGATGGCGGCGGCGATGTCGCGGCGCAGGGCGGTGCCGTACTCGATGACACCGTCCCTGTGGTCGAGGAACTCCACCTCCGACACACCGACCACCGCCGCGCTGGCCCGCTGCTCCCGCTCGCGCAGCGGCCCGCACCGCTCGGGCTCCAGCGTGTCGATGCCGGCCTCGCCCCGGGTCGCGAGGACGTAGGCGACCTCGCGGCCTTCGTCGGTCCAGGCCGCGATCGCCGCCGAGCAGCCGTACTCGAGGTCGTCCGGATGTGCCACGACCGCGAGGGCACGCCGCCAGTCGCCGGGCATGGGCTGGAGTTGAGTGGTCGTCATGTCGGCAGACTAGTCCGAGCCACCCGCATCACCCGGTGTACGGCTCGGCATCACGCCTCGCCCCGCGCCAGCGCCAGCAGCCGGTCGAGGACGCGGGGGCCGCCGGTGCGGATGCCGTCGTGCTCGAACTCGTCCGTGACCCAGGTGCGCAGCCCCCGGATCGAGCGGGCGGTGCGCAGGGAGTGGGCCGTGTCGACGTACAGGTCGTCGTGGTAGACGGCCGCCACCACCGGCACCGTGTTGGCGGCGAGGCGGGCCGGGTCGTACAGGGGCGTCCAGTCGGTGCGGGCGGCGAGCAGTTCGGCGGCCTCGCGCAGCGGGCGCAGGGCCGGGTCGCAGTCGAACATCCAGGGGTGAATCGATTCTCCGGTGAACAGCAGGGGTTCGTCACCGGCGAGGGCCTTGGCGGCGTCGAACTGCGGGAACTCGGCGCGGACCCGCTCGGCCGACCAGGCCGTGGGCCGGGCGTCCTGGCCGTAGATCGACTCGTGGACCAGGGCGTACAGCGGGTGGCGGGCGAAGGAGAGCATGGCCTGCACCTGCTCCTGGAACGCGTCGGAGAGCGTGGATCCCTGCGGGGTGCGGACGAAGGCGTTCTCCAGGAGGTAGTGCAGGCGGTGGGTTCCGTCGCCGGTGCCGAGGGCGATGCCGAGGGACTGGAAGGCCTCGACGGTGAGCCGGTAGCCGTTCGGCAGGACCACGTCGTGGTGGAGCAGGTGCTCGGCGATGCGGCGGGCGCGCTCGGCGTCCTGCGGGTAGCGGGCGTAGTGGGCGGTGACCTTGCGTTCGATGCGCGGGAAGGCGGCCCGGTAGACGTCGTCGGCGTGGGCGTCCAGGGAGGGCAGCCCGCCGGTGATCACAGCGGTGGCCAGACCTTCGGGGGCGAGCGAAAGGTAGGTGGTCGCGCAGAAGCCGCCGAAGCTCTGTCCGAGGACGGTCCAGGGCTTGCCGCCGGTGAGCCGCGCGCGGACGGCCTCGCAGTCGCGGACGATCGCGTCGGCGCGGAAGTGCGTGAGGTAGTCGGCCTGCTCGGCCGGGCCGCCGCGCAGCGGGAGCGTCTGGCGGTTCGCGGGGGTGCTGTGGCCGGTGCCGCGCTGGTCGAGGAGCAGGACGCGGTACTCCTTCAGGGCCCTGCCGAGCCAGCCCGGCCGTCCGACGGACCGGTCGGCGCCGAAGCCGGGCCCGCCCTGGAGGTAGAGCAGCCACGGCAGGTCCTGGGACGCCTTGTCGCTCGCCACGACCTCGCGGGCGTACAGCTCGATCGTCTCGCCGTCGGGGCGGCCGTGGTCGAGGGGGACGGTGAAGCGGCGGTCGGTGAGGAGGACTCCGGGCTGGCGGTAGCTGATGGTCAACAGGGCTCCCGGGACGGACGGACTTTCGGGCCGCGTCCCAGTTCATCACAAGGATCGCCCGTGAGTGAGCCCCTCGATCATGAAACCTTGCTGAACGGCCGTTCAGGCTCAGCGTGCGGACAGGCTGGAGCGGCGGACCACCAGCTCGGGCTGCAGGACGACCCTGCGGTGCTCGTGGGTGCGCGCCGCGCCCTCCTCCTCCGTCTCCTCCAGGAGCAGGTCGGCGGCCAGGGCGCCCATGGTGACGGCGGGCTGCCGCACCGAGGTGAGCGGGACGGCCGCCGCGGCGGCGAATTCGATGTCGTCGTAGCCGACGATGGCCAGGTCGTCGGGGACGCCGACGCCTGCCGCGTACATGGCCTGCAGGACGCCGAGGGCGAGGAGGTCGTTGGCGCAGAACACGGCGGTGGGCCGGTCGGCGAGCCCGAGCAGCCGGGCCCCGGCGTCCCGGCCCGCGGCGACGTCCAGCCGTTCGGTCGGCAGCTCACGCAGCGCGTCGGCTCCGAGCCCCGCCTCGGCGAGTGCTGCGAGGGCGCCGGTGCGGCGGTCACTGACCTGGTTCAGGCCGGGCGGGCCGCTGACGTAGGCGATCGAGCGGTGCCCGGCGTCGACGAGGTGGCGTACGGCCAGGGCGCCGCCCGCCACGTCGTCGACGGAGACCGAGCACTCGGTGGTGCCCTCGGCGACCCGGTCGACCAGGACGAACGGGATGCCGTGCCGACGGAACGTCTCGATGTTGCGGCCGGTCGCGTCCGCCGGGGTGAGCAGCACGCCCCGCACCCGCTGCTCGGCGAAGAGCGACAGGTACTCGGCCTCCTCGCCCGGGTTCTGGGCACTGTTGCAGACCATCACGCCCAGCCCGGCCTGGCGGGCGGCGCGCTCGGCTCCGCGCGCGACGTCGACGAAGAAGGGGTTGCCCATGTCGAGGACCAGCAGCCCCATGATGCGGCTGCGGCCCGCGCGCAGCTGGCGCGCGGACTCGCTGCGGACGTACCCGAGCCGGTCTATCGCGGACAGCACCCGCGCCCGGGTCTCGGCCGCCACCGTGTCCGGGCGGTTGATCACGTTCGAGACCGTGCCGACGGAGACTCCGGCGACGCGGGCGACGTCCTTGATACCCACCGACTGGGCCATCGGGCAGGGACCTCCAGGGAGACGAGGGGGGGGCGGCGGCCGGGGCGGCTTCACATTACCGGCACGCCGCCCCGGGACCGGAGGCGGTCAGGCGGGCAGGCGGAAGTCCGTCACGTGCAGCGCCGAGGGCGTCGTACCGCTGGACTTCTCCTGGTACATGAACGACAGCACGCCGTCCTGCGCGACCCGCGTCTCGTCGATGACGACCTCGCCGAAGGCGTTGAGGCCGCTGCCGTCGAAGAGGATCCTCCAGTCCGTGTACCCGGAGGCGGCGGAGGCCCCCGCGATCCGGCCGAAGGGGAAGACCGCATAGGCGTTGTCGTACTTGTCCAGGATCAGCTTGGTGCGCTGGCTGGAGTTCAGCGGGACCGGTATCTCGGTCTTCTGCCAGCTGCCGGAGGCGTTCTTGCGGACGTGGAAGGCGCGGCCGTTGGCGGTCCGGTCCGCGACGTAGTTCGTGGTGCACTGTCCGAAGCGGCCCGGGACGTAGGAGATGATCGCGTGCGGCCTGCCCGCGGAGTCGGTGAACTGGCTCTCCTGGTTCATCAGGGAGTGATCCGGGTTCAGCGGGTCGATCACCAGGCCGGCGTCGGTCACGGACACCTTGTCGGAGCCTCCGGTGACGCCGACGACGGTTCCGGCGTTGTTGCGCCAGGTCCGGCCCCGGTCGTCGGAGTAGACGTAGCCGGTGTCGTGGTTGGTGATGCCGCCGCCGCTGCACATCACGGCGCCGTTCTGCTCGCGCCAGGTGAAGAAGGAGTGCAGCCGGCCGTTGCGGTCGTAGTCGATGCCGTGCAGGTACATGTTGCGGGCCGTCGAGGAGCCGTGCTCACTGGTGTAGGTGCCGGTGGAGGCTGACCACTCGCCGAGGTTGGTCCACTTGGTTCCGTCGTACTCGGCGAGGGCGTTGCGGCCGTTGCCGGAGACGGCGACGCGGTAGCTCAGCTGGAGCTTGCCGTCGGGCGTGGAGACGAACTGCGGGTAGGTGAACTGCGAGGTGAGCGCCAGCCCGTCCAGGGTGGACTGGGGTGCGCCGAAGCGACTCGAGTCCCAGCTCAGCCCCGCGGGGTTGTCCATCAGCCCGGCGACGGACTTGACGTAGGTGAAGCCGTCGCTGTGGGAGTCCATGTTGAGGTGCAGGCGGCCGTCGACCTTGGAGACGCCCATGGAGATGACGTTGTGGGAGTCGTTGACCTTGAGCGTGTGCCCGACCTTCACGGTCGACCAGGTGCTCCCGCCGAGGACACGGCGGCCGACGACGGCGTTGCGGTCGGCGGTGTACCAGACGGCGTACTGGTAGCCCTTGTAGGTCAGCAGGCCGTTCTTCTGGAACGCGTTGTTGTTGACCAAGCCGTCGTACGAGACGAAGAAGATGGCCTGGCTGTCGAGGGTGGTGGTGCCGGTCCGCGTGACGGACGGGCCGGGGTCGGCGGCCCGCGCGGTGCCGGAGGCGATGGCGGGGGTCACGACCGCACCGGCGATCGCGGCGGCCAGCAACGTACGTCTGCGCATCTCATGAACTCCATCGTTCAGGCGAGGTGGAACACTTCCGTGAGCGGTTTCATGGCCTCGTCGGGCCGGGCGCCGTCCAGCGACTCGAAGAACGGCGCCATCTCCGTCTGCCAGCGGGCGTTGACGTCGGTGGCTTCCATGCCGGCCTGGGCGGCCTCGAAGTCCTCGGTCTCCAGGTAGCCGACCAGCAGTCCGTCCTCGCGCAGGAAGAGCGAGTAGTTGTGCCAGCCGGTCTCCGAGAGCGCCTGGAGCATCTCGGGCCATACCGCGGCGTGCCGCTCGCGGTATTCGTCGAGGCGGTCCGCCCGGACTTTCAGCAGGAAGCACACGCGCTGCATCAACGATCCTCCAGGACTAGAAGTTGAACTGGTCGATGTTCTTGGCGTCGAACACGGTCGGCTTGCCGAGGCTGATCACGCCGTCCTTGCCGATGGTGTACTCGCCCATGGAGCCGGCCTTGAACGTCTCGCCTTCCTTGCCGGTGATCTGCCCGGAGGACAGGGCGACGGCCGTGCGGGCGGCCAGCTCGCCGAGCTTCGCCGGGTCCCACAGCTCGAACGCCTCGACCGTGCCGTTCTTGACGTACTTGCGCATGTCGTTCGGGGTGCCGAGGCCGGTCAGCTTGACCTTGCCCTTGTACTTGGAGCCCGACAGGTACTGGGCGGCGGCCTTGATGCCGACGGTGGTCGGGGAGATGATCCCCTTCAGGTTCGGGTACTCCTGGAGCAGGCCCTGGGTCTGCTGGAAGGACTGCTGGGCGTCGTCGTTGCCGTACGCGGTCTTGACCAGCTTGATGTTCTTGTACTCGGGCTTCTTCAGCTCGTCCTTCATGAAGTCGATCCAGGTGTTCTGGTTCGTCGCGGTCTGCGCGGCGGACAGGATCGCGATCTCGCCCTTGTAGCCGATCTGCTTGGCGAGCAGTTGCACCTCGGTACGGCCCAGGTCCTCGGCGGAGGCCTGCGAGACGAACGCGTTGCGGCAGCCGGGCGTGGTGTCGGAGTCGTAGGTGACGACCTTGATGCCGTTCTTCATGGCCTGCTTGAGCGCGGTGCACAGCGCACCCGGGTCCTGGGCGGAGACGGCCATCGCGTCGACCTGCTGCTGGGTGAGCGTGTTGACGTAACTGACCTGCCCGGCGGTGTCGGTCGCGCTGGACGGCCCGACCTCCTTGTAACTGGACCCCAGCTCCTTCAGCGCCTTCTCGCCGCCCTTGTCCGCGGAGGTGAAGTACGGGTTGTTGACCTGCTTGGGCAGGAACCCGACGGTGAGGCCCTTCTTGGTGGCCGCGTTCGGGTCGGCCTTGCCGGCGGTGGCGGCGGAAGCGCCTTCGTTCGCCACGTCCTTCTTGGTGGTGCCGCCGCCGCAGGCGGTGAGGGCCAGGGCGAGAGAGGTGGCGGTGGCGAGGGCCGCGCAGCTGCGGCGGAGGGTTGTCTTACGCATGACGGTGGTCCTTTACGAGGAAGGGCTGGGTTACGAGGTGGGAGTCGAGGCGGCTCTGCGGCCCGCCCTCGCTGTGGAGATCTGCCGTACGACCCGCGGGCCGAGCACGGACAGAACGAGCAGGACGCCGGTGACGACGATCTGGGACTGCGCGGACACGTCCTGGAGGCTCATCACGTTCTGCAGCGCGCCCAGCAGGAAAACCCCGGCGATCGCCCCGCCCAACGTGCCCTTGCCGCCGTCGAAGTCGATACCGCCGAGCAACACCGCGGCGACCACGGACAGTTCGAGGCCGGTGGCGTTGTCGTAGCGCGCACTGGCGTAGTGCAGCGCCCAGAAGATGCCGGTCAACGAGGCCATCAGGCCGGTCAGCGTGAACAGGATCAGCTTCTGCCGCTTGACCCGGACGCCGGCGAACCGCGCGGCCTCCTCACTCGCGCCGATCGCGAACAGCGACCGCCCGAACGGCGTGGCGTGCAGCGCCACCACGGCGATGGCGAGCAGGACGAGGAAGGGCAGGAAGGCGTACGGGATGAAGGTTCCGCCGATGCGCCCGGCCGCGAAGTCCAGGTATTGCGTGGGGAAGTCGGTCACCGCGTCGGACCCGAGCACGATCTGTGCGATACCCCGGTAGGCGGCGAGGGTGCCGATGGTGACGGCGAGGGACGGCAGCCCCAGCCGGGTCACCAGCAGCCCGTTGACCAGCCCGCACACCACACCCAGCAGCAGGCAGATCGGGATGATCGTCTCGATGGCCATGCCCTGGTTCCACAGCGCGCCCATCACGGCACCGGACAGACCGGCCGTGGACGCGACCGACAGGTCGATCTCGCCGGAGACCACCAGCAGGGTCATCGGGAGCGCGATCAGGGCGATGGGCAGGGTGTTTCCGATCAGGAAGGACAGGTTGAGCGCGTTGCCGAATCCGTCGACGAAGCCGAAGGAGAACAGCAGGACGACGACGAGCAGGGCGCCCACGACGGTGTCCCAGCGGACCGCTCGGCTCAGGGGGTTGTCAGCCATGGCGGGCGTTCCTCTTCTTCAGGGCGGAGGCCACGCGCAGCGCGACGATCCGGTCGACCGCGATCGCGAGGATGAGCAGGATTCCGTTGATCGCGAGCACCCACACGGAGCTGACGCCGAGGGCGGGCAGCACGCTGTTGATGGAGGTCAGCAGCAGCGCGCCGAGGGCCGCCCCGTAGACACTGCCGGAACCGCCGGTGAAGACGACGCCACCGACCACGACCGCGCTGACGACGGTCAGTTCGTAGCCGTTTCCGGTGCCGGAGTCGACGTTGCCGAAGCGGGCGAGGTACATCGCGCCGGCGAGTCCGGCGAGGGCGCCGCAGAAGGTGTACGCGGCGAGGATCCGCTTGCGGACCGGGATGCCGGCGAGGCGGGCGGCCTCGGGGTTGGAGCCGAGCGCGTACAGTTCGCGGCCGCTGGCGAAGTGCCTGAGGTAGTAGGCGGTGGCGATGAGCACCGCCAGCGCGATCAGCGCCAGGTACGGGACCGCCGAGATGCCGCCGGAGCCGAAGTCGACGAATCCGCCGGGCAGATCGGCCGCGGTGATCTGGCGGGAGCCCACCCAGATGGAGTCGATGCCGCGGATGATGTACAGCGTGCCGAGGGTGACGACGAGCGCGGGCACCTGGCCGAGGCTGACGAGCAGTCCGTTGAGCAGTCCGAAGCCGATGCCGAGCAGCACCGCCAGCGCGATCGCCACGACGGGGTTGCCGCCGGCCTGGAGATACGTTCCGGCGGCGAACGCGCTGATGCCGAGCGTGGACCCGACGGACAGGTCGACGTTGCGGGTGATGACGACCAGGGACTGGCCGGTGGCGACCAGGACCAGGATCGTCGCGTTCAGCAGCAGGTCCTTGATGCCCTGCTCGGACAGGAACTGGCTGTTGCCGGCCTGGGTGACGCCGATCATCACCAGGAAGACGACCAGGATGGCGAGTTCGCGCATCTTGAAGACGCGGTCGACCAGCCGGGTGCCGCTCGACTTGGGCACATCGGCCACAGGGGCTTCTTGCGGGGTCACGACCGTCATGCGGCGGCCCTCCCGGTGGCTGCGGCCATCACGGTTTCCTCGGTGGCGTCGGAGCGTGGGATCTCGGCGGTGAGGCGGCCCTCGTGCATGACCAGCACGCGGTCGGCCATGCCGAGGATCTCGGGCAGGTCGGAGGAGATCATCAGGACGGCCACGCCGTCGGCGGCCAGCTGCGACAGCAGCCGGTGCACCTCGGCCTTGGTGCCGACGTCGATGCCCCGGGTCGGCTCGTCGACGATCAGCACCTTGGGTCCGGTGGCCAGCCACTTGGCGAGCACGACCTTCTGCTGGTTGCCGCCGGACAGCGTGTTGACGGTGTCGGCGATCCGGGCGTACTTGACCTGGAGCCTGACGGCCCAGTCGAGGGAGCGGCTGCGCTCGGCGCCGCGGTCCATCAGCCCGGCCTTCACCGTCGTTCGCAGGCCCGTCAGCCCGATGTTCCGCTCGATGGACATGTCCATCACCAGGCCCTGGGCGCGCCGGTCCTCGGGGACCAGGGCGAGTCCGGCGGCCATGGCGGCCGAGGGCGCGCCGTTGACGAGGGCCTTGCCGTGGACGGAGACCTCGCCGGCGTCCCGGCGGTCGATGCCGAAGACGGCCCGGGCGACCTCCGTGCGCCCGGCGCCGACGAGTCCGGCCAGGCCGACGATCTCGCCGTGCCGGACCTCGAAGGAGACGTCGGTGAAGACGCCCTCGCGGGTCAGCCGCCGCACGCTCAGGGCGACTTCGCCCGGCGTCACGTCCTGCTTGGGGTAGAGCTCGTCCAGGTCGCGGCCGACCATGCGGCGCACGAGGTCGTCCTCGGTCATGCCCTCCAGCGGCTCGCTGGCGATCCACGCGCCGTCGCGCAGGGTGGTGACCCGTCGGCAGATCTCGAAGATCTCCTCCAGCCGGTGGGAGATGAACAGCACGGCGGCGCCCTGGTCGCGCAGGGTGCGGACGACGCCGAAGAGGCGGGCGACCTCGCTGCCGGTGAGCGCGGCGGTCGGCTCGTCCATGATCAGGACGCGGGCGTCGAAGGAGAGGGCCTTGGCGATCTCGACGATCTGCTGGTCGGCGATGGACAGGCCGCGGGCGGGCCGGTCGGGGTCGAGTTCGACCCCGAGGCGCTGCATGAGGGCGGCCGTCGCGTTGTGGGTGGCCTTGTGGTCGATCCGGCCGAGGGCGCGGCGCGGCTGGCGGCCCATGTAGATGTTCTCGGCGATCGACAGGTCGGGGAAGAGCGTGGGCTCCTGGTAGATCACGGCGATGCCGGCGTCGCGGGCGTCGCCGGGTCCGTGGAAGGCGACGGGCGCACCGTCGAGCAGCACCTGGCCGGCGTCCGGTCGGTGCACGCCGGCGAGGGTCTTGATCAGGGTGGACTTGCCGGCACCGTTCTCACCGGCGAGTGCGTGCACCTCCCCGGGGAACAGCTCCAGGGAGACGTCCCGCAGTGCGCGGACCGCGCCGAAGGACTTGGAGACATCCTTCAGGGCGAGAACCGGGGCCGGACCCGTGGTGGACGGGTGGGTCATGAGGGCTCCTCGACGACGCCGGCGGGTCGGCCCTCTCGGCGTCGTGAAAGGTTTCAACTTGGTTGCCGGGACGTTAGGCGGGCCGCGCATGTCACGTCAATGGGTTCTGGTCGAAAAAGTTTCGAGGACAGAAGGTCACGCATGAGTCACGGGAAACCGCCTGGGCCGGAGGGGTTGACACCCCTACGGGAGGCCCATAGCTTCGCGTCCTGAATCGTTTCATTCAGTGGTCGTCACGACCCGATGTCACAGGAGCCTGACGTGACCGAGCTCGCCGCGGCGAAGGCCGCTCTCAAGACACAGGCCGTCGAGACGCCGTCGTGGGCGTACGGGAACTCGGGCACACGCTTCAAGGTCTTCGCGCAGGAGGGCGTGCCGCGCACCCCGTTCGAGAAGCTGGACGACGCGGCGAAGGTGCACGAGTTCACCGGGGTCGCCCCGACCGTGGCCCTGCACATCCCGTGGGACAAGGTCGACGACTACGCGGCGCTGGCGAAACACGCCGAGCAGCGGGGCGTGAAGCTCGGGGCGATCAACTCCAACACGTTCCAGGACGACGCCTACAAGCTCGGGAGCATCTGCCACCCGGAGGCCTCCGTGCGGCGGAAGGCCGTCGACCATCTGCTGGAGTGCGTGGACATCATGGATGCGACGGGCTCGGCGGATCTCAAGCTGTGGTTCGCCGACGGGACGAACTATCCCGGCCAGGACGACATCCGGGGGCGGCAGGACCGGCTGGCCGAGGGGCTGGCGGAGGTCTACGAGCGGCTCGGGGACGGGCAGCGGATGCTGCTGGAGTACAAGTTCTTCGAGCCGGCGTTCTACACGACGGACGTACCGGACTGGGGTACCGCCTATGCCCACTGCCTGAAGCTCGGGCCGAAGGCACAGGTCGTCGTCGACACGGGGCATCACGCGCCGGGGACCAACATCGAGTTCATCGTGGCGACGCTGCTGCGCGAGGGGAAGCTCGGCGGGTTCGACTTCAACTCGCGGTTCTACGCGGACGACGACCTCATGGTCGGGGCCGCCGATCCGTTCCAGCTGTTCCGGATCATGTACGAGGTGATTCGAGGTGGGGGGTTCACGCCCGAGGTCGCCTTCATGCTCGACCAGTGTCACAACATCGAGGCGAAGATCCCGGCGATCATCCGGTCGGTGATGAACGTGCAGGAGGCGACGGCGAAGGCGCTGCTGATTGACCGCGTCGCTTTGGCCGATGCACAGGCATCGGGTGACGTGCTCGGGGCGAATGCCGTGATCATGGACGCGTACAACACGGATGTGCGGCCGTTGCTCGCGGAGGTCCGGGGCGAGATGGGGTTGGACGCGAACCCGATCGCCGCGTACAAGGCGTCCGGGTGGGCCGAGAAGATCGTTGCCGAGCGGGTTGGTGGGCAGCAGGCGGGGTGGGGGGCGTAGGCGTCTGCCGAGATCTGTTGTCTGCGGGGTGCGGGCCGTATGTGGCTGGTCGCGCAGTTCCCCGCGCCCCCAAGAAGGCGCCTCACACCCCTCTCTCTTGAAAAGGAACTGGCATGGCTGTTCATCCCGAAGCCGACGCTCTGCTCGATCGGTCGCACCGGCTCGGCTCCGATCCGCGGAACACGAACTACGCGGGGGGCAATGCCTCCGCCAAGGGCACCGAGACCGACCCCGTCACCGGTGGGGACGTCGAGCTGATGTGGGTCAAGGGGTCCGGTGGGGATCTCGGGACGTTGACCGAGGCCGGGCTCGCCGTGCTGCGGCTGGACCGGATGCGGGCGCTCGTGGACGTGTACCCGGGCGTCGAGCGCGAGGACGAGATGGTCGCCGCGTTCGACTACTGCCTGCACGGCAAGGGCGGGGCGGCTCCGTCCATCGACACCGCGATGCACGGGCTGGTCGAGGCCGCGCACGTCGATCATCTGCACCCGGACTCGGGGATCGCGCTGGCCTGTGCCGCCGACGGGGAGAAGCTGACCGCCGAGTGCTTCGGGGACAGCGTGGTGTGGGTGCCGTGGCGGCGGCCCGGTTTCCAGCTGGGGCTGGACATCGCCGCGGTGAAGGAGGCCAATCCGCAGGCCATCGGGTGCGTTCTCGGCGGGCACGGGATCACCGCGTGGGGTGACACGTCCGAGGAGTGCGAGCGGAACTCGCTGCACATCATCCGGACCGCCGAGAAGTTCCTCGCCGAGCGGGGGAAGGCCCAGCCTTTCGGGCCGGTGATCGAGGGGTATGCCGCGCTGGGCGCCGCGGAGCGGCGGGAGCGGGCCGCCGCTCTCGCCCCGTACGTGCGGGCCATCGCCTCGCAGGACCGGCCCCAGGTCGGGCACTTCAACGACTCCGAGGTCGTGCTCGACTTCCTCGCGAGCGCGGAGCACCCTCGGCTCGCCGCGCTCGGGACGTCCTGCCCGGACCACTTCCTGCGGACCAAGGTCCGGCCTCTGGTGCTGGACCTGCCGCCGAGTGCGCCCCTCGACGAGGCGATCGCCCGGCTGAAGGAGCTGCACGCCGAGTACCGCGCGGAGTACGCCGCCTACTACCAGCGGCACGCCGAGCCCGGCTCCCCCGCCATGCGCGGCGCCGACCCGGCGATCGTGCTGGTGCCGGGCGTCGGCATGTTCTCGTTCGGCAAGGACAAGCAGACCGCCCGGGTCGCGGGTGAGTTCTACGTCAACGCCATCAACGTGATGCGCGGGGCCGAAGCCGTGTCCACCTACGCGCCGATCGAGGAGTCCGAGAAGTTCCGCATCGAGTACTGGGCGCTGGAGGAGGCGAAGCTCCAGCGGATGCCGAAGCCCAAGGCGCTCGCGACCCGGGTCGCGCTCGTGACCGGTGCCGGAAGCGGCATCGGCAAGGCCATCGCGCACCGGCTCGTGACCGAGGGCGCGTGTGTCGTCGTCGCCGACCTGAACGGTGAGAACGCCGCCGCCGTCGCCGAGGAGCTGGGCGGTCCCGACAAGGCCGTCGCCGTGACGGTGGACGTCACCTCCGAGGAGCAGATCGCCGAGGCGTTCCGGGCGGCCGTGCTGGCCTTCGGCGGGGTCGACCTCGTCGTCAACAACGCGGGCATCTCGATCTCCAAGCCGCTGCTGGAGACCTCCGCCAAGGACTGGGACCTCCAGCACGACATCATGGCCCGCGGCTCCTTCCTGGTGTCGCGGGAGGCGGCCCGGGTGATGATCGCCCAGCAGCTGGGCGGCGACATCGTCTACATCGCCTCGAAGAACGCCGTGTTCGCCGGGCCCAACAACATCGCCTACTCCGCCACCAAGGCCGACCAGGCCCACCAGGTGCGGCTGCTCGCGGCCGAGCTGGGCGAGCACGGCATCCGCGTCAACGGCGTCAACCCGGACGGCGTGGTGCGTGGCTCGGGGATCTTCGCCGGCGGGTGGGGCGCCAAACGGGCCGCCGTGTACGGGGTGGAGGAGGAGAAGCTGGGTGAGTTCTACGCCCGGCGGACCATCCTCAAGCGCGAGGTGCTGCCCGAGCACGTGGCCAACGCCGTCTTCGCGCTGACCGGTGGCGACCTCACCCACACGACCGGTCTGCACATCCCGGTCGACGCCGGCGTCGCGGCCGCCTTCCTGCGATGAGCGCGGCCGTGAAGTCGTACGCCGCGGTCGATCTCGGCGCATCCAGCGGACGCGTCATGGTCGGCCGGGTCGGACTCGACAGCCTGGAGCTGACCGAGGCCCACCGGTTCGTGAACCGGCCGGTCCGAGTCCCGGAGGGCCTTCGCTGGGACATCCTCTCGCTGTACGGCGGTGTCCTGGACGGGCTGAGAGCCGCGGGGCAGGTCGACTCCGTCGGCATCGACAGCTGGGCCGTGGACTACGGGCTGCTGGACGCGGACGGCGCCCTGCTCGGCAATCCGGTGCATTACCGGGACTCCCGGACCGAGGGGATCGCCGAGAAGGTGTGGGCCACCGTCCCCGCATCGGAGCTCTACGCGGCGACCGGCCTGCAGTACGCGCCCTTCAACACGCTCTACCAGCTCGCCGCCGATCGACTCGGCGGTGCGCAGCGGTTGTTGATGATCCCCGATCTGCTCACGTACTGGCTGACGGGCGAGCAGGGCACCGAGCTGACCAACGCCTCGACCACCCAGCTGATCGATCCCCGCACCCGCGCATGGTCGCACGACCTCGCACAACGGCTGGGCATCGACCTGGAGTTGTTCGCGCCACTGCGGCAACCGGGCGATCCCGCGGGCCTGCTGCGGCCCGAGGTTCTGGAGGAGACCGGGCTGACCGGTCCCGTGCCGGTGACGGCCGTCGGGTCGCACGACACCGCGTCGGCGGTCGCGGCCGTCCCCGCGTCGGACGAGCGGTTCGCCTACATCTGCACCGGCACCTGGTCGCTGGCCGGGCTGGAACTGGACGCACCGGTGCTGACCGAGGAGAGCCGGGCCGCCAACTTCACCAACGAGCTGGGGCTGGACGGCACCGTCCGCTACCTGCGGAACATCATGGGGCTGTGGCTGCTCCAGGAGTGTGTGCGTGCCTGGGGCCACCCGGATCTCGGCGCGCTGCTGCTGGAGGCGTCCAAGGTCCCGGCGCTGCGGTCGGTCGTGGACGCGGGCGACGCGGCGTTCCTCGCGCCCGGGCGGATGCCGGAGCGGATCGCCGAGGCGTGCCGTGTCTCGGGGCAGCCGGTGCCCACGTCGCCGGCCGAGGTGACGCGCTGCATCCTCGACTCCCTCGCCCTCGCCCACCGCGAGGCCGTCCAGGACGCCCAGCGGCTCGCCGGGCACCCGGTCGACGTCGTGCACGTGGTGGGGGGCGGCACGCGCAATGCCCTGCTGTGCCAGCTGACCGCCGACGCGTGCGGGCTGCCGGTGGTGGCCGGACCCACCGAGGCGGCGGCCCTGGGGAACGTCCTGGTGCAGGCGCGGGCACACGGGCTGGTCGGCGACCTGGCCGGGATGCGGCGGCTGCTCGTGAACACGCAGCCGCTCACGCGGTACGAGCCGCGCGGCGGGACCGAGCGGTGGCGCGCCGCACAGGCCCGGCTCACCCGGAACTGATGGGGACTCCCGTCGGCCCCCCGCCCGGGTTACGCTGCACTCATCCGATGACCGAGCACAAGGAGCCGCGATGCGTGTCGCCCTGTTCCTGACCTGTGTCAACGACACGCTGTATCCGTCCACCGGGCGCGCCGTGGTAAAACTGCTGGCCAGGCTGGGTATCGAGGTCGACTTCCCGATGGCGCAGACGTGCTGCGGGCAGGCGCACTACAACACCGGCTACCGCCATGAGGCCGAGCCTCTAGCCCGGCATTTCTCCGATGTATTCCGTGATTACGAGGCGATCGTCACACCGTCCGGGTCGTGCGGGGCGATGGTGCGGGAGCTGTATCCGCGGATGGGTGAGCGGGCCCGGGCGGAGGGGCGTGGGGACACCCTCGCGGCGACGCTGGCGCCGGTGGTGCCCAAGACCTACGAACTCACCGAGTTCCTGGTCGACGTGCTGGGCGTGACGGACGTCGGGGCGTACTACCCGCACAAGGTGACCTACCACCCGACCTGCCACGGGCTGCGCGGACTCGGTCTCGGTGAGCGGCCCCGGCGGCTGCTGCAGGCTGTGAAGGGGCTGGAGCTCGTCGAGCTGCCGGGCGCGGACGAGTGCTGCGGGTTCGGTGGCACCTTTGCCCTCAAGAACTCCGACGTCTCGGCGGCGATGGGCACCGACAAGGTGCGCAACGCCGAGTCGACGGGCGCCGAGGTGCTGTGCGCGGCCGACAACTCCTGCCTGATGCACATCGGCGGCACGATGACCCGGTTGCGGACCGGTATGCGGCCGGTGCACATCGCGGAGATCCTGGCGAGCACGGAGGAGGAAGCGGCCGTATGAGCGGGACGTATCTCGGTATGCCGGCGTTTCCGGAGGCCGCGCGGGCGGCCGTGGGGGACACGACCCTGCGCGGAAACCTGCGGCACGCCACGCATACCATCCGCGCCAAGCGGGCCACGGCCGTCGCGGAGGTCTCCGACTGGGCCGAGCTGCGCGAGGCGGGCAAGCGGATCAAGGACCATACCCTGCGCCGTCTCGACCACTACCTCGTGCGGCTGGAGGAGTCGGTGGTGGCCGCGGGCGGCGTCGTACACTGGGCCGCCGACGCGGACGAGGCCAATGAGATCGTCACCCGGCTGGTGAAGATGACCGGCGAGTCGGAGGTCGTCAAGGTCAAGTCGATGGCCACGCAGGAGATCGGTCTCAACGAGGCGCTTCAGGCCGAGGGCATCCACGCCTACGAGACCGATCTGGCGGAGCTGATCGTGCAGTTGGGCCAGGACCGGCCCTCCCACATCCTCGTCCCGGCCATCCACCGCAACCGGGGCGAGATCCGTGACGTCTTCGCCCGCGAGATGAGCGCCTGGGGCCGCCCCGCTCCCGAGGGCCTGACCGACTCCCCGGCCGAACTCGCCGAGGCCGCCCGCCTGCACCTGCGGGAGAAGTTCCTGCGGGCCAAGGTCGGCATCTCCGGCGCCAACTTCATGGTCGCCGAGACCGGCACGCTCGTGGTCGTGGAGTCCGAGGGCAACGGCCGGATGTGCCTGACCCTGCCCGAGACGCTGATCTCGGTCGTCGGCATCGAGAAGATCGTGCCGACGTGGCAGGACCTGGAGGTCTTCCTGCAGACACTCCCCCGCTCCTCGACCGCGGAGCGCATGAACCCGTACACGTCCACCTGGACCGGCACGACCGATCGGGACGGCCCGAGCGCCTTCCATCTGGTGCTGCTGGACAACGGCCGCACCGACACCCTCGCCGACGAGGTGGGCCGGCAGGCGCTGCGCTGCATCCGCTGCTCGGCCTGTCTCAACGTGTGCCCGGTCTACGAGCGGGCCGGCGGTCACGCCTACGGCTCGGTGTATCCGGGGCCGATCGGCGCGATCCTCAGTCCGCAGCTGCGGGGCACGGGCAGCGAGATCGACGCCTCGCTGCCGTACGCCTCGTCGCTGTGCGGGGCGTGTTACGAGGTGTGCCCGGTCGCCATCGACATCCCCGAGGTGCTGGTGCACCTGCGGGAGCGGGTGGTGCAGGGCGGCGAGGTCACGCGGGAGGGCAACAAGGTGGTGCTGCGGCCCGCGAAGGGGCATGCCGCCGAGCGGGCGGCGATGCGCGCTGCGCGCTGGGCGTTCTCGCACGCGGGCGCGCTGCGCACCGGCCAGCGTGCCGCCTCCCGGACTCGCCGCTTCCACCCCCGGACGCTGCCCGGGCCGGGCCGGGCCTGGAGCGGGACCCGGGATCTGCCGCCGGTGCCCGCCGAACCGTTTCGGGACTGGTGGCAGCGGACTCACAGCGGGAAGGACGGGGACAGGTGAACAGCAGGGAACGGGTCCTGGGGCGGGTGCGTCGGGCGCTCGCCAACGCACCGGCGGACGAGGCGCCGATCACGCGGGACTACCTGCGCGAGCACGGGCGGCGGACCGCCGCGGAGACGGTGGAGCTGCTCGCCGAGAACCTGGCGGACTACCGGGCGGTCGTGCACCGCACGGACGCCGGTGGGCTGGCCGCCCTGATCGCGGGGCTGCTGGAGAAACACGGGTCGGCTTCGGTGCTGGTGCCGCCCGGGCTGAACGAGGAGTGGCTGGCGGCGACCGAGGTGGCGCGGGTGGCCGACCAGGCCGAGAGCACACCCGAGGAACTGGACCGGGTGGACAGCGTGCTGACGGCCTGTGCGGTCGCGATCGCCGAGACCGGCACCATCGTGCTGGACGGCTCACCCGACCAGGGCCGCCGCCGGATCACCCTCGTCCCGGACCATCACATCTGCGTGGTGCGGGTGCCCGGCCAGGTCGTGTCGTCCGTGCCCCAGGGGCTCGAACGCCTCGACCCGGCGCGCCCGTTGACGTGGATCTCCGGGCCGTCGGCGACCAGTGACATCGAACTGGACCGGGTCGAGGGGGTGCACGGTCCGCGCACCCTGGAGGTGATCCTGATCGGCGAGGACTGACCCGCCTTTCCGCTCAGGGCAGGATCGAGTCGACGTAACCTCCGTCGACCCGAAGGGCACCGCCCGTGGTCGCCGAGGCGTGGTCGGACGCGAGGTAGACGACCATGTTGGCGATCTCCTCGGGCTCGATCAGCCGCTGGAGGAGGGACTGCGGCCGGTGCTCCCGCATGAACGTGCGCTGGGCCTCGTCCCACGGCAGATCGCGGCCGACGAGTTGGTGCACGAAGTCCTCGACGCCGCCTGTGTGCGTCGGCCCCGCGATGACGGAGTTCACCGTGACGCCGGTGCCGGCCGCCTGCTTTGCGAAACCCCGGCTCACCGCGAGCAGGGCGGTTTTGGACATGCCGTAGTGGATCATCTCGGCGGGGATGACGACCGCCGAGTCGCTGGCGATGTTCTGCACCCGCCCCCAGCCGCGCTCGGTCATGCCGGGCAGGACGAGCCGGGTGAGGCGCACGGCCGACAGGACGTTCACGTCGAAGTAGCGGCGCCACTCCTCGTCGCTGATCTCCAGCGGGTCGGCCGACTCGAAGACGCCGAGGTTGTTGACGAGGACGTCCACCTGCCCCAGCGTGTCCACCGCCTGCCGTGCGCCCTCGTCGGTGGTGACGTCGGCGGCGACCGGCACCAGTTCGGCGCCGGGGACGTCACCCCGCATCCGGTCCACGGCCTCCCGTACCCGTCCGTTCGAGCGGCCGTTGACGCCGACCCGGGCGCCCGACCGGGCCAGGCCCGCGGCGATCGCGGCGCCGATGCCCTGCGTGGAACCGGTGACCAGAGCGGTGCGGCCCTTCAGATCGATCTGCATGCGCTGTCAGCCCTCTCCGTGCGGGGGGGATCGGGTACCCCCGGAGTGGCGCTGCGTACACCGGGCGCCAGGGCTGCTGTGGGCAGTGCGGTCACGTCCCCTTCCCGTGGCACCGGGGCGCGACATCCGGACGGGCAGTTGAGAGGTCTGCCCCCGCGGCCGCCCCGTCAGCGCGTGCCGGAGGCGTCCAGCAGGGCGGTCACGGTCGTCGTGGTCAGGCCGTCCAGCGTCTCGATCCCGGCTCCGGCCCGGGCGCTGGCCCCGTCGAAGACCAGCATCAGCTGACGTGCGAGCAACTCCGGATCCCGTGCCCCGCCCTCCGCGGCCTGTGTACGGAAGAAGCCCAGAAGCCACTCCTTGGCCCCGCGGGCGACGGCGCTCGCGGGGTGCCCGGGGTCCTTCAGCTCGACCAGGGCGGCGAGATAGGGGCAGCCGCGGTAGGCGGGGTCGGCCGAGGCCTTCTCCAGCCGTTCGAAGACGTGCAGGATCCTCGTGCGCGGGCTGCCGGCCCCCTCCTGCGGTCCGGGCGCCAGCCGTTCCTCGTACGCCGGGAGCTGCCGGGCCAGGCTCGCCGCGAGGACCTCGTCCTTGCTCCCGAAGAGCTGGTACATGGACCGCTTGGAGACGCCGGCACTGCGGCACAGCGTCTCGACGCCCAGGGAGACGCCATCGCGGTAGAACAGCTCGCCCGCCGCGTCGAGAAGCCGGTCCCGGGTGGACGTCTTGTCGGTTGTGGCCATACGGGCGAGAGTAACGCGCCGCGGCCCTCCGGGAAACCGATCGGTTTTACCGTCCGCCCGGACGGGACCCCCGTGACAGCGTGGGTGAACAAGCGCTTAGATAGTGCCCTGCCCGTCACGTCCACGCCGCCGTCCTGGAGGCCACCGTTGTTCACATCCGTCGACGACGTCTCCGCGCGCCTCGCCGAGACCGGCTACCTCGCCTCGCCCGCCGTCGCCACGACCGTCTTCCTCGCCGACCGCCTCGGCAAGCCGCTCCTGGTGGAGGGCCCGGCCGGTGTCGGCAAGACGGAGCTCGCCAAGGCCGTCGCCGAGGTGGCCGGAGCGCGGCTGGTGCGCCTGCAGTGCTACGAGGGCGTCGACGAGTCCCGGGCGCTGTACGAGTGGAACCACGCCAAGCAGCTCCTGCGCATCAGCGCGGGCCGCGACGAGACGTGGGACGAGGCCCGCACGGACATCTTCAGCGAGGAGTTCCTCCTCACCCGGCCCCTTCTGACGGCGATCCGGGGCGACGACCCGACGGTGCTGCTGATCGACGAGACCGACAAGGCCGACGTCGAGGTGGAGGGCCTGCTGCTGGAGGTGCTCAGCGACTTCCAGGTGACCGTCCCCGAGCTGGGTACCATCACCGCGACGCGCCGCCCCTTCGTCGTCCTCACCTCCAACGCGAGCCGGGAGCTGTCCGAGGCGCTGCGCCGCCGCTGCCTCTTCCTGCACATCGGCTTCCCCGACGAGGAGCTGGAACGCCGGATCGTACGGCTGAAGGTGCCGGGGCTCGAGGAGACGCTGGCCCGCTCGGTCGTGCGGGTCGTGGGTGCGCTGCGGGCGATGGATCTGCGCAAGGTGCCGTCGGTCGCCGAGACCGTCGACTGGGCGCACACCCTGCTCGCGCTCGGCGCCGAGTCACTGGACGAGACCGTCGTGAAGGCCACGCTCGGCGTGCTCCTCAAGCATCAGGACGACGTCCTCAAGGCGTCCGCCAAGCTCGACCTGGACGCCCTGTGACCACGCCGGCGGGCGTCGCCGAGCGGCTGACGTCGCTCGTCGGGGCCCTGCGCGCGCACGGGGTGCGGATCGGCACCGGAGAGACGGTCGACGCGGCACGGGCGGTCGCGGAACTCGGACTCGCCGACCGGGAGCTGCTGCGCGAGGGGCTCGCGGCGACGCTGCTGCACGGGCCCGCGCAACGGCAGGTGTTCGACCCGGTCTTCGACCTGTACTTCCCACGCGGAGTCGGCGGCCCGGAGCAGCGGGCGGCGGGGCGCGAGGACCTGCGGGACCGGCTGGCCGACGCGCTGGCCGCCGACGACCGGGCGATGCTGGGCCGGCTGGCGATCGAGGCGGTCGACGGTTTCGGCGGCTACGGTTCCTCGCCGGAGTCGGACGGCTGGTCGTCGTACCAGGCGCTCGAACGGCTGCGACCGCAGACACTGCTGGCCCGGGTGCGTGACGACGTGCGGGGGCAGGGCGGGATGCAGGGGTTCGCGGACCGGCTGCTCGAGGACGAGATCCGGCGGCGCATCGACGCCTTCCGCGCCCTGGTGGCCGCGGAGGCACGGCGGCGGGTCGCCGAGCGGCGCGGCCGGGACGAGATCGCCCGGCGGGCGGTGGCCCCGACAGCGGACCGGGTCGACTTCCTGTTCGCCGGGCAGGACCGGCTGGCCGAGCTGCGCAGAACGGTGCAGCCGCTGGCCCGCAAGCTCGCGACCCGGCTGGCGGCCCGGCGCCGTCGCGCCTCCCGGGGCACGATCGATCTGCGGCGGACCCTGCGTGGTTCGCTGTCGACGGGCGGAGTGCCGATGAAGCCGGTGCTGCGCGCCCGGCGTCCCGCCCGCCCCGAACTGGTGCTGCTGTGCGACGTGTCCGGGTCGGTCTCCGGGTTCTCCGATTTCACGATGCTGCTGGTGCAGGCGCTGCACGACCAGTTCAGCAAGGTGCGGGTGTTCGCCTTCGTCAACCGGATCGACGAGGTGACCGGGCTGCTGGAGCACGGGCGGGCCGACCCGGAAGGGCTGGGCACCCGCATCCAGGCGGAGGCGGCCGTCACGGGCTATCCCGGGAGCAGTGACTACGGCATGGCCCTGGGTGAGTTCGCCGAGCGGTACGCGGACGCGGCCGGTTCCCGCACGACCGTGTTCGTCCTCGGGGACGCCCGGACGAACCGGAGCGACCCGAATCTGCCCGCCCTGCGGCAGATCACCGAGCGGGCCCGTCGCGTCCACTGGCTCAATCCCGAGCAGCGCTCCCGCTGGGGCACGGGCGATTCCGTGGCGCCCGCCTACGCCGAGCTGGCCGAGATGCACGAGTGCCGCAACGCCCGGCAGTTGAGCGCCCTGGTGGCCCGGCTGCTGCCGGTGTGATCAGGCGGCGGCGAGCTGCGGGTAGAGAGCGGCCGGGTCGGCCGCGAGACCGGCCTTGACCTGCCGTGAGAGGTCGTCGGCCAGGACCTCGTAGGCGCCGGACGCGATGCCGTCGAGGGCTTGGGCGGCGACGGAGCGGGCCGAGGACTTGGGGGCGTCGACCCCGGCCGTCATGTCCGTGTCGACGTAGCCGACGTGGAGGCCGGTGACGTCGATGCCGCGCGGCTTCAGGTCCAGGCGCAGTGAGTTGGTCTGCGACCAGAAGGCGGCCTTGGACGCGCTGTAGGAGCCTGCGAGGCCGATCCAGGACAGCACGGAGTGGACGTTGAGGATGTGGCCGCCGCCGTTGCGCTCGATGACGGGGACGAAGGCGCGGGTCACCAGGAGCGGCCCGAAGAAGTTCGTCTCGAACTCGCGCCGGACGTCCTCGACGGGCGAGTCGAGGAAGTTCGCGTTCACCGACGCACCGGCGTTGTTGATCAGCAGGGTGACGTCCCCGGCCTGCTGGGCCGCCGCGGCGACGGAGGCGGGCTCGGTCACCTCCAGGGCCAGCGGCACGGCGTCCGGGTGGGTGACGGTGCGCGGGTCGCGGGCGGTGGCGTACACCTTCCGCGCGCCCCTCTCGTACAGGGCCTCAACCAGCGCCCGGCCGATGCCGCGGCTGCCGCCGGTGACCAGGGCGACGGAACCTTCGATGGCGGTCATGGGGGTCTCCCTCAGATGCTCAGCTCGGAAACCGATCGGTTTCCCATGCCGGGAAGCGTAAACCGATCGGTTTCCAAGAGCAAGGGAAGACCGGGTGGCCGGTCGAAGGAGGTGAGAGGCCGCGCTAGTCCTTCTTGGCGTACTCCTTGGCCATGCTGCCCGCGAAGTCGTACACCACGCACTGCTCGTCGCCGACGACCCAGGCGTCGTGACCGGGCGCGCAGACGAACACGTCACCGGGTCCCACTTCGCTCTCCGCGCCGTCGTCCATGCGGATGTGCATACGACCCGAGACGACATAGCCGTTGTGGTGGATCCGACAGCTGTCCGTCCCGGCGATCGGGGCCACGGACTCGGACCAGCGCCAGCCCGGTTCGAAGGTGGCCACGGCGAAGTCCAGCCCTGTCATATGGACGGCTTCCAGGTGGCCTCGGGGGTAGTCGCGCCGCTCGTCCGGCTTGTCGAGCGTCTTCACTTCAAGCATGACGCTCCTCCTCGGTGAGGGTTTGGTTCCATCGTCCGTCCGCCCTCGGGGCGGCGCCATTCAGGTGGTGGCGCCGCCGCAGAGCTCGGCGAAGCGTCCGGCGTCGATGTTGCCCCCGGAGATGACGACACCGACCCGAGGGGGAAGCGTGCCCGCCCGGCCGGTGAGCAGCGCGGCCAGCGGGGTGGCGCCGCTCGGCTCGACGACGATCTTCAGGCGCTCGAAGGCGAACCGCATCGCGTCCCGGATCTCGTCGTCGGTGACCAGGACGACCTCGTCGAGGAGCCGCCGGTTGACCGAGAACGTCAGCTCTCCCGGGGTGTGCAGGGCCTGGCCGTCGGCGATGGTGCGCGGGACCGGGACGCTGACGCGCCGGCCCGCTTCCAGCGAACGCTTCGTGTCGTCCCCGGCCTCCGGCTCGACGCCGATGGTCCGGATGCCGGGGTGCAGTCCCTTGGCCGCCGTGGCGCTTCCGGCCATCAGCCCGCCGCCGCCGACCGGTGTCAGCAGTGCGTCCAGCTCCCCCACCTCTTCGAGGAGTTCGTAAGCGGCCGTGCCCTGCCCGGCCATGACGTGCGGATGCTCGTAGGGCGGAATGAGGGCCAGGCCGCGCTCGACGGCGAGGGCCTCTGCGACGGCGACGCGGTCTCCGGTGTAGCGGTCGTACGTGACGATCTCGGCGCCGTAGCCCGCGGTGGCGGCCCGCTTCGAGGGCGGGGCGTCCTCCGGCATGACGATGACGGCGGTGGTGCCCAGCTCCCGGGCCGCCAGGGCGACGGCCTGGGCGTGGTTGCCGGAGGAGTAGGCGGCGATGCCCCGGGACAGCTGATCGGGGGTGAGGCGGGAGGCGGCGTTGTAGGCGCCGCGGAACTTGAAGGCGCCCACACGCTGGAAGTTCTCGCACTTGAGGAAGATCTCGGCTCCGGCCAGCGCGTCCAGGGTGCGGGAGCGCAGCACGGGTGTGCGGTGGGCGACGCCCTTCAGCCGTGCGGCGGCGTCCCGGACGTCGTCGAGGGTGACCGGTGGGGTGGTGGTCGTCACGCGGATCCTCCGGTGGAAGTGTCGTGGGCGGCCCGCGCCCGGGACAGGTAGTTGTAGGCGGAGGCGCGGGAGATGCCGAGCCGGGCGGCGACCTGTTCGACGGCGCCGCGCACGGCGAAGACCCCGCGGGTGTCCAGGCCGCCGAACAGCTCCAGGCGTTCAGCGCGGTCCAGCTCCGCCCAGCTGCCCCGTTGCTGCGAGCGGTGGGCGTCGACGAGGGCGTCGACCACCGAGTCGATGTCGTTGCCGAAGGTGGTCGTCGGGAGCTCCGCCGGGGCGGCGGCACCGGCTCCGGCGAGCGCACCGAGCAGGTCGTGGACCTGCGTGAGCGCACCGACGTCCACGTTGACGCAGAGGGCGCCGAACACGGCCCCCGTGGAGTCCCGGAGCACGATCGTGGAGGACTTCACGGCCGTGCCGTTTCGGGTGCGGGTGACGTAGTTCAGTTCGTCGGACGCCTCGTCGCCGGCGGCGAGGACGCGCAAGCCGATCTCGCTCATCGCGCCGCCGACCGTGCGCCCCGTCACCGCTCCGGCCACCGCGACCACCGAGTGCTCCGGGTCCCGGTAGTCGTGCAGCACGACGTCGCAGACCGGCCCGAAGGTCGCGGCGATCCCGTCCACGACCGGCTTCAGCGCGGCGAGGACCGCGTCCCGTTCGGCGTTCAGAGCGTTGTCCATTACCGCCCCCTCTCACCTTCATCACTTTAGACCAGGAGTCCAGCGATTGGATAGACAGTCCAGCGGATCGCCAACAGTTGGCAATGGCTTTCACATGACTTCGGCCGCGACCCGCTTCTGACATTCATTCCCATCTAGCGTGATGCCCGTCGATGACCTTTGTGCACGCCCGTCCTGGAGGAGCCATGTCCCTGTCCACGTCCCGCCGCATCGCGCTGCTGACCAGCGCGTCACTGGCCCTGCTCGCGGGCTGCGGCAGCTCGTCGGACTCCGGGCCGGACTCCGGCGGCGGCAAGAGCACACCGGCTCGCGTGGCCGTGGTCGCCTCCACGAACGTCTGGGGCGACATCGCCCGGCGCATAGGCGGCGACCGGGTCGACGTCACCTCGGTCATCAGCGACCCCGACCAGGACCCGCACTCCTACGAGGCCGACCCCCAGAACCAGCTGGCCCTGGCCAAGGCGAAGGTCGTCGTCGAGAACGGCGGCGGCTACGACGACTTCGTCGACCACATGCTCAAGAGCGGCCACAACGACTCCGCCGCCGTGATCAACGCGGTCCGGGTCTCCGGCAAGACCGCACCCAAGGGCGGCGAGCTCAACGAGCACGTCTGGTACGACTTCCCCACCGTCGCCGAGGTCGCCGACCGGATCTCCGCCGCCCTCGCCAAGGCCGACCCGAGCGGCGCCACCGCCTTCACGAAGAACGCCGCAGCCTTCAAGGCGAAGCTCGCGCCGCTGGAGGCCGAGGAAGCGCAGATCAAGAAGGCGCACGGCGGTGAGGGCATCGCCATCACCGAGCCGGTGCCGCTGTACATGACCGAGGCGAGCGGGCTGGTGAACCGGACGCCCGCGCAGTTCAGCGAGGCGATCGAGGAGGGCGACGACGTCTCCCCGCGCATCCTCCAGGAGAGTCTCGCGCTGTTCAGCGACAAGAAGGTGAAGGCCCTCGTCTACAACGAGCAGACCTCCGGCCCCCAGACCGAGAAGGCCGAGGCGGCGGCCAAGGCGGCCGGCGTCCCCGTCGTGCCCGTGACCGAGACCCTGCCGAAGGGCAAGAAGTACCTCAGCTGGATGACCTCCAACCTCGACGCGCTCGCGAGCGCGCTGGCCAAGTGACCCCGATACCCCGGCAGGACGGCACGCCGGTCATCGCCCTGCGCGCGGCCGCCCTGTCCTACGGCGACCGCGAGGTGTGGAGCGGTCTCGACCTCGACGTGCGGCCCGGTGAGTTCCTGGCCGTACTGGGGCCGAACGGCGCGGGCAAGACCAGCTTCGTCCGGGCGCTGCTGGGGCGTCAGCCGCTGTCCGCCGGCACGCTGACCGTCCTCGGCCGGCCGGCGCGCGAGGCCGCCCGGCAGATCGGCTACGTCCCTCAGCAGGCGGCCCTGTCCGCGCAGGCCATGCTGCGCGCCCGCGACCTCGTCCGGTTCGGCATCGACGGCCACCGCTTCGGGCCGCGGCTGCGCACCGGCGGCATCCGCCGCAGGGTGGACGAGATCCTCGAGTCGGTGGGCGCGTCGGCCTACGCCGACGTCCCACTCGGGATGCTCTCCGGCGGCGAACGGCAACGCGTGCGCATCGGGCAGGCGCTGGCGACCGACCCCCGCCTCCTGCTCTGCGACGAGCCGCTGCTGTCGCTCGACCTGCACCACCAGCGGGCCGTCACCGAGCTGATCGACGCCCGGCGCCGCTCCCACGGCACGGCCGTGGTGTTCGTGACGCACGAGATCAACCCGGTGCTGGGCATGGCCGACCGCGTGCTGTACCTGGCCCCGGGCGGCCACCGGGCCGGGACCCCGGACGAGGTGCTGACCTCGGAGTCGCTGTCCCGCCTCTACGGCACGCAGGTCGACGTGCTCCGCGTCCGGGGCCGGGTGGTGGTCGCGGGAGCTCCCGACGAGACGGCGACCCCGCCGCACCACCCCGAGCGGGATCACGAACGGAGGCCCCACGAGCGGCCTCAGGAGACGGACGGAGTGCGGGCATGACACTCGCCGACGGGATCTGGCACCAGATCTTCGACTTCACCGACTACGGCGAACTCCTCGCCCTGGTCCGCAACTCCCTCGTCGCCGGCGTGGCACTGGGCCTGGTGGGCGGGCTGGCCGGGGTGTTCGTCCTGATGCGGGACCTGCCGTTCGCGGTGCACGGCATCAGCGAGCTGTCGTTCGCGGGCGCCTCCGCGGCCCTGCTGCTGGACGCGAACATCGTGGTCGGCTCGATCGCCGGTTCGCTCCTGGCCGCCGGTGCCATCGGCGTCCTCGGGTCCCGGGCCCGGGACCGCAACTCCGTGATCGGCATCATCATGCCGTTCGGCCTGGGACTCGGCGTGCTCTTCCTCGCCCTGTACAAGGGCCGGGCCGCCAACAAGTTCGGGCTGCTCACCGGGCAGATCGTCGCCGTGGACACCCCGCAGATGTCCTGGCTGCTGGGCACCTCCGTCCTGGTGCTGGCCGCCCTGGCGGTGATGTGGCGTCCGCTGTCCTTCGCCAGTACGGATCCGGACGTGGCGGAGGCCCGCGGGGTGCCGGTGCGTGCGCTGTCCTTCGCGTTCATGCTGGTGCTCGGGCTCGCGGTCGCCCTGTCGGTGCAGATCGTCGGCGCGCTGCTGGTGCTCTCCCTGGTCGTCACCCCGGCCGCGGCGGCCGCCCGCGTCACCGCGTCGCCGGTGCTGCTGCCCGCGCTGAGCGTGGTGTTCGCCGTGGTCTCCATCGAGGGCGGCATCCTGCTCGCCCTGGGCAGCAGCATTCCCATCAGCCCCTACGTCACGACGATCTCGTTCGGCATCTATGCGGTGTGCCGGGGGGCCGGCCGGTACCGCGCCCGGCGGTGGGGGGCGCGGCGCCCGGCGGTGCGGGCGGCCCGAGCAGGTCTCACCGCTCGCACCTGAGCGGGTCTCGCCGCACGAACCGAAACGGCCTCGCGGCACGAACCGGATCGTGAGTCACCGCTCGAAGACCACCTGCCCGTCGAACACCGTGAGGTCCACCTGCGCCTGAGTGATCTCGTGCGGGTCGAGGTCCAGCAGCGGCCGGTCCAGCACACACAGGTCGGCGGCCTGGCCCGCTTCGATGGTGCCCTTCCAGTCGTCGGCGAAGTCCTGCCAGGCGGCGGTGGAGGTGTAGGCGCGCAGGGCGTCGGCGAGCGGGACGCACTGTTCGGGGCCGCTGGTACGGCCGCTGGCCTTGGACTCGCGCAGCATCATCGCGGCCACGCCCTGGCGCCAGTCGGGCTCGGTGATGGGGGCGTCGGAGCTGGCGCACACCCGTACGCCGGCGTCCAGCGCGGAGCGCACCGGCCACTGGTAGGCGGAGCGTTCGGGGCCGACGAGCTCGTCCATCAGGTCGGAGATGGTCCACTTGATGGCGGGGTTCATGTTGACGCCGTAGCCGTGCGCGGCGAGCTTGGCCAGGCTGCCCGGGCTGATGAAGTCGCCGTGGATGACGTAGTGGCGGGCGTCGGGGCGGGGCGCGGCCGTGTTGGCGGCGAGGAAGGCGTCCACCACGAGGTCGATGGCCCGGTCGCCGGTGACGTGCACGCCGAGCTGGAAGCCGGCCTCGTGGCCGAGCCTGATCATCTCGCGCAGTTCGTGCACCTGGAGCGCGGGCGTGTCGCCGTGCACGCACAGGGCGCCGTGACCGCCGCCCGGGTACGGCTCACTCATCCACGCCGTGCGGTTGGGCGGTACGCCGTCGGCGAAGATCTTGACTCCGATGGCCCGCAGCAGCCGGGGGTCGGCCGACTCGGGGCGGCGCAGTTCGGCCAGCCCCTCGCGGACGTCCGCGGCGGAGCCGCCCATGGGGGCGGGCAGGAGCAGGACGCTGACGCGGGCCTGGAGTTCGCCGCTCGCGGCGAGGTCGGCGTAGGCGTTCCAGTTGTCGGTGCTCAGGCCGCCGAAGAGGGAGCCGGCGCCGCCGGGGCCGAGGCCGGGCTCGGTGTAGCTGGTGATGCCGCGGGAGTGCAGTTCGCGGATCACGCCCTGGATGGCACGGCGGCGCTGGTCCCGGGTCGGTGCGGGGAGCTCGGCCTGGACGAGCCGTCCGGCGGCCTCGCGCAGGATGCCGGTCGGCCGGCCGTCGGGGTCGTGGTCGATCACACCGCCGGGCGGGGCCGGGGTGCCGGCGTCGACGCCGCAACGGCGCAGTGCCGCGGAGTTGACCCACACCATGTGCGAGGAGAAGTCGGTCAGGCAGACCGGGTGATCGGGCGCCACCGCGTCGAGGTCCCGCCGGTGCGGGAAGCGGCCCGGGTCGGCGAGGCACTCGGCGAGGTAGCCGGGGTCCCAGCCCAGGCCGATGATCCACTCCCCCGGCGGTGTCTCCCGTGCCGCCCGGCCGACCGACGCGGCGATGTCGGCGACGGAGCCGACCGCCGGGTGGCCGACGTCGAGGGCGAACGGCGGTTTCGTCATGCCGTAGGCGGCGCCGTGCAGATGCGAGTCGTTGATGCCGGGCAGCACGGTCCGGCCGCCCAGTTCGACGATCCGGGTGCCGGGCCCGGCCAGGGCACGCATCTCCGCGTCGCTGCCGACGGCCAGGATGTCCCGGCCGCGCACGGCGACGCCCTCGGCGACGGTGAACCCCGCGTCGACGGTCAGGACCTGGCCGCCGGTCAGGACGAGGGTGGGAGCGCTGTCGCTCACGGAGGGGGTCTCGCCCACGGATGCGGTGTCGCTCACGGATGACCTCATTTCAGGGGAATGGTTGATCAGCGGCCGGTGCGGGGTGCGAAGTACGCCAGGGCCGCGCCGGCCACCAGCGCGGTGCCCTGGGCCATCTGCTGCCAGAACGTCGGCACGTTCAGCAGGGTCAGGCCGTTCTGCAGGCCGCCCAGGAAGAGCACGCCGAGCAGGACGCCGAGGATCGAGCCGGAGCCGCCGGTGAGGGCGACGCCGCCGAGCAGCACCGCGGTGAGCACGGTCAGTTCGAACCCGGCGCCGGAGGTGCCGGCCACCGCGCTGTCCAGCACCGACGCCTTGATGGCGCCGGCCAGGGCGGCGGCCACACCGGTGGCGACGAACAGCGCGAACGGGGTGCGGCGGATGTGGATGCCGGAGAGGTGGGCGGCCTCCCGGTTGACGCCGATGGCGAAGACGTGCCGTCCGGCCGGGGTGAGCGCGAGGAACAGGGCGCCCGCGGCCAGCACGAGCGCCGCGACGACGACCGGGGCGGCGATCCACGCGATGCGAGCCCCACCGATCCAGGCGAACCCGGAGCCGAAGCCGCTCAGCGGAAGTGGGAACAGTTGCTGCGCCAGGCCCCGTACGGCGGTCAGCATGCCCAGGGTGACGATGAACGCGGACAGCCCGAACCAGCAGCAGAGCACGCCGTTGACGGCCCCGACCAGCGCCCCCGCGGCGAGTGCCCCGAGCAGGGCGACGGCGGGCGACTGGTGGTGCTGCCCCGCGAGCCAGCCCCCGACCAGACCGCCGAGGGCGAGCGTGGAGCCGACCGACAGGTCGAGGTAGCCGCTGATGACGAGCAGGGCCAGCGGGACGGCGACGATGGCGAGGGTCGCGGCGTCGGTGGCGATGCCGCTCAGATTGGCCGGGTCCAGGAAGCTCCCCGTGGTCAGCTGGAAGACCAGCACCATCGCGACGAGCACGACGAGGAGCGGGTTGCGGCGTACGGCGGCGAGCCCGCCCGTGGTGATCAAGCGGGGCCGCGCGAGGGCCGGGTCGGCGGTGGTCATGCTGCTCCTTCTGCGGTCAGGGGGTCGTGAGCGGCCGACAGCAGGGCCTGTTCGGTGAGTTCGGCGCCGGAGAGTTCGCCGGCGATCCGTCCCTGCGCGACGATCAGACAGCGGTCGGCGAGCGCCACGATCTCCTCGGGGTCGCTGGAGGCGAACAGCACGGCGGTGCCGCGTTCTTGGGCGAGGGTGGACACCACCCGGTAGATCTCCTGACGGGCGCCCACGTCGACGCCCTGTGTCGGCTCGTCCAGCAGCAGCACCTCCACGTGCCGGGCCTCGTTGATCCACCGGCCGAGGACGAGCTTTTGCTGGTTGCCGCCGGAGAACGCCCCCGCCGGCAACCCGGGCCGGGCCGGTCGCAGCCCGACCGCGTCGGCCAGTGCGCCGAACACCCGCCGCTCGGAGCGCAGTGCCCGCACCCCGAAGCGGGACAGCGGCTGGACGGAGGGGAGCAGCGCGTTGTCCTGCGCGGTCATCGTGGGGAACAGGCCCTGGGCCCGCCGGTCCGCCGGGACGAGCGCGATCCCGGCGGCGAGCGCGTCGGCCGGACGGGCCGGGCTGACGGTACGGTCGCCGACCCGGGTCGTGCCGGCGGTGGCGCGGCGCCGGCCGTAGAGGGTCTCCAGGATGCGGGTGCGGCCGGAGCCGATGAGCCCGAACAGGCCGACACGTTCGCCCGCGGCGACGGTGAGGTCGACGGGGCCGAAGCCGGGTCCCCGCAGGGCTTCGACCTCCAGCCGGGGCGGGTCCGGTGTGTGCCCGGCCCGGGGCGCCTCCCCAGCGGGTGGGTGCCCGGCCCTGGGCGCCGCCGGCGCGTGCACGACGTGATGTGTGTCCGGCGCCGGCGTGTGGCCGATGCTCCCTGTCCGCGGGCCGGACTCCGTCCGTGGTCGCACCTGCTCCGCCGGGGGGCCCGCGATCGCCTCCACCAGCTCGCGCCGCGTCCGCCCCGCGACCGTCGCGTGGTGGGTCACCCGTCCGTCCCGGAGTACGGTCACCGCATCCGCGAGCCGTTCCACCTCCCCCAAGAGGTGGGTGACGTAGACGAGCGCGAGCCCCTGGGCGCGCAGGTCCTCGACGCGTTCCGCGAGGGCGTCGGTCTCCGCGCCGGACAGGGCGGCCGTCGGTTCGTCGAGGACGAGGACGGCGGCGCTGCGGCTGAGGGCCTTGGCGATCTCCACCAACTGGCGCTGCCCCATGGGCAGATCCCCCACTCGGTCGCGTGGGGAGCACTTCGCGGCCACACGCTGGAGCAGCCCGGCGGCGACCTCCTCCTGGGCACGCCGGTCGATGCGGCCGTGCCGGGTCCACTCCTGACCGAGGAAGATGTTCTCCGCCACGGTCAGAGCGTCGACCACGCTGAGCGTCTGGAAGATGATCGCCACGCCGGACGCGATGGACTCGCGCGGGGTGAGCCGGCTGTAAGGCGTCCCGCAGACCTCGATGGTGCCGGCGTCGGGCGGGTAGGCGCCGCCCAGGCACTTGATGAGGGTGGACTTGCCGGCGCCGTTGTGTCCGAGCAGGGCGTGCACCTGGCCGGCGGGGACGGTGAGGTCCACGCCGTCGAGGGCCCGGACGCCGCCGAAGGACTTCGTCAGGCCGCTGATGCGGAGGTTCGTGGTCGTCATTCGTCGGCCCTAGGCGTTCTGGGCGAGCAGGGCGTCGATCCGGGCGGTGTCGGCGCGCTGGACGAGTGTGATGGGCACCTGGGCGCTCGGGTTCGCCTTCCCGGCGGCGACCGCGCGCGGCACGTCCACGATGGCCGCGGCGATGTCCTTCGGAGCGAGGGCGGCGGAGGCCCGGTAGAACGTGCCCTGCTTGACGGCGAGGAGGGAGGGCGCGGAGCCGTCCTGGCCACCGACGAAGGTCTTCGCGTCGTCCTTGTCCCGGCCCGCCTGCTGCAGGGCCTTGAATCCGCCGTACGCGGCGGCGTCTGTGACGCCGAGAACGAGGTTGAGGTCGGGGTGCTTGGCGAGGATCGCCTTCGTCTTCGACAGGCCCGAGTCCGGGTCGATGGACTGCTCCCGCGCCACCACGTCGACACCCGGCGCCGCCTTGGTGAAGGCGTCGATCATGCCCTTGGTGCGTTCGCGGCCGAGTTCGATGGTGTCGTCGGTGAGAAAGGCGATCTTGCCCTTGCCGCCGAGGTGCTCCTGGGCCCATTTCGCCGCCGCCTGCCCGAGCAGGGTGCCGCCCTCGCGGAAGCTGAACCGGATGTCGGCGCTCTGGTGCTGCAGGGAGCCGCCGTAGGTCACCCAGATCAGTCCGGCGTCGAGGGCCGCCTTGGCGATGGGCTCGGCGGCCTCGAACACCATGGGGAAGGACACGATCGCCGGGACCTTGCGGGCCACCCAGGTGTTGAGGTTGGTGGCCTGGGTGTCGGAACTGGCGTTGTCGCTCGTCGTCAGCAGCGAGATGCCGTGCCGCTTCGCCTGCGCGGTGGAGAGCTTCACCAGCGTGGAGTAGAGCGGGAGCTGGGTGAAGGGGTAGTCGAGACCGATCTTCGTCAGGCGGGCGCCGCCGGAGGCCGAGGGCTTGGCCGAGGCGGCCGTGTTCCCCGGAGCCGAGCATCCGGCGGCGGCCAGGGCGGTGGCGGCGGACAGGGCGAGGAAGTGTCTGCGCGAGGCGGTGTACGGGGGTGGGGTCATGGCGGGGACTCTCCGAGGGGCGGGCCCGACTGGGGCGTCCGGCTGTGCGGAACAGGAAAGTCCCGCCGGGCCCGCCGCACCATCCGTACAAATACCGACCGCGGGCACGGCCGGACTTCCGGGCGCACCTTGCCGGGCGCGGACGGGAGCCCTATCGTTAGGCCCCAAACGACATCGCTGTCCGAGCCGACCGGAGGCTCGTCATGACCAGCCACCACCAGATCGCGGCAGCCGCCCGCATCGGCATGCTCACCCGCGAGCGCGACACCACCGCCGCCTCCGCGCAGGCGCTGCGCGAACTCGCCCGTGCGCTGCCCCTGGACGCGGCGACCCTGCTCACGATCGACCCGCTGACCGGCTCCCACGTCCAGATCGCGAGCATCGGCTACACCGCCGAGGCCTCGCAGGCCCTGGCCGGGGAGTTCGTCGCGACCCCCTGGTACCGCAATGTCGTACGGCGGGAGCTGCCGCCGTCCATCTCGGAAGACGCCGAGGACGCCGGGCTCCGCTTCCGGCACGGCTGGTTCTACGCGGAGCGGGTCCGCCCGGCCGGCTTCCGGGACGGTGTCACTGGGGCGCTGCGGCAGCGGGGCCGGCTGGTGGGTCTGGTGCACCTGTCCACGGAAAGCGCGGACGCCTACGACACCGACGCGCGGCGGCTGCTCGCCTCCGTGATTCCCGCCCTGGCCGCCTTCGCCGACCCGCTGGCCCGTGCCTGCGACCTGCACGGCCTGGCGACAGAGGACGCGGCGAGCCTGGTCACCGGCGACGGTCGCGTCATCGACCTGCCCGGCCGCGACCGGCCCCGGGTCCTGCGGGAGGAGGACGGGTTCGGTGCGCTGCTGGACGCTTTCGCCGGCACCGGCGGGCAGCGGCTGCGGCTGCTGTGGCCGTCCGGGGGTGGCTGGCGGCGGGTCGTGCTGCACCGGCATCCGGCGGGACCCGGCCTGGCCGCGGACGCGGTGCTGGTGCACGAGATGCCCACGGAACTGCCGTACGGGTTGAGCCCCAGGGAGCTGGAGGTGCTCACCCGCGCCGCCACCGGGCAGACCAACCAGGCGATCGCCCAGGCACTGTTCCTGTCTCCGCGGACCGTGCACAGCCATGTCGAGCATCTGCTGCGCAAGACCGGTTGCGCCTCGCGGGCCGAGGCCACCGCCCTCGCCGTGCGGGACGGGCTGCTGCGGCCGGACCCGGATCACCTCGCGCGGTTCGTCGAGCGGTGATCCGGGCCGGGGCGGTCAGGACGTCAGCGCCTCGACGCGCCGCATGACCTCGCGGCAGAACTCCCCCACGCCGTCCGGGTCGTCGATGAACTGGTTCGGCTTGACGCAGAACGTCGTGAAGCCCTGCTCCACCTGCTCCGGGATCACGGAGAGCGCCGCGCCGAGGTCCGCCGGTGAGCGGTCGTCCGGGAACACTGCCTGGGTGCCGCCGATCATCTCCAGCTCCGCGATGTCCCGCCCGGCCGTCGACATCGCCTTCTCGAGTCCCTGAAGGTCCTCGGGCGTGGGCCGGCCGAGCGGGTGGAAGCCGTGACCGTACCCGACGAGGCGGCGCAGGACCGGGCCGTGCAGGCGCTGGCCGCCGAACCACAGCCGGGGGCCCTCGGGGCGGTGCGCCTTGGGTTCGAAGTAGACGTCCCGGAAGGGGTAGTGGGGTCCCTCGTGGGAGAGCGGGGACGGGCCCCAGGCCTTCGCCCAGATCTCCAGGTGCTCGTCGAGGAGCCGCCCGCGGCGGGCGAACGGCACACCGAGGGCGTCGTACTCGTCCTTGCTCCAGCTCACCGTGGGCTGTACGACGAGACGCCCCTCGCTGATCAGGTCGAGGGTGCCGAGTTCGCGGGCGAGCAGCAGGGGGTGACGCAGCGGGGCGAGGACGGCCGCGGCGGCCAGGCGCAGCCGGGAGGTGACGGAGGCGATGGCGGCGAGCAGCAGCAGGGAGTTCGGCCAGGGGGTGTACGGGTCCTGGTTGCCCGGGAGGGCGTAGTCTCGGGGGTTTCCCATGATGCCTGCGGCCGCCGCGTCGGGGCCGAGGACGATGTGCTCGCTGACCATGACGGCGTCGAAGCCGGCGTCCTCGGCCTCGCGGGCCCAGCGGACCGCGGCGGGCAGATCGGCCCGGCCGCCGGTGAGGGTCCAGTTCTCGCTGAGGACGAGGAGCATGCGGGGAGGGCTGGGCATGACGGGTTCTTCCTTTCGGCTTCGTACAATTTGAGTCCGAACGATCGGGCGGCGGTGAGCCGCCCGTGTGTGACGCGTCGCGACCCGGCCATGGGAATCGCGACCATACGAAGGAGCCGCTCGTGCCGGGGCACCGATCCATCACCGAAGCCGAGAAACTCGCCGCGGCGAAGCTCGGCGGCATTGCGATCCGCCGGGAGCAGATGGCGGCGGTGGCGAACATCTACCGGGCGGCGTCCGCCGTGCGGCAGCACCTGGAGAACTCGGTGCTGCGCGGTTCCGACCTGACCTGGACGGCCTTCGTGGTGCTGTGGGTGGTCTGGGTGTGGGGCGAGTCGGAGACCCGGCACGTGGCCGAGGAGGCGGGGATCTCCAAGGGCACGCTCACGGGTGTGGTGCGCACGCTGGAGTCCCGGGGCCTGCTGCGGCGCGACGGCCATCCGAGCGACGGGCGTCTGGTGCTGCTGAGTCTCACCGCCGAGGGCGAGGAGTTCATGGCGCGGGTGTTCCCGGCGTTCAACGAGGAGGAGGCCTTCGTCACCGCCGGGCTCAGCGACGCCGAGTGCCGCAGCCTCGCCGAGGGGCTGCGCAGCGTGGTGCTCCAGGTGGAGGAGCACGGCGAGGAGCGGCGGCAGTCCCTGCTGGGCGGCGCCGAGCCCGCCCCGCGGCGCAGCGGGCGGCGGCCCCGGGCCTGAGAACCGCCGCGGCCTCACCGGGTCGCGGCCCGCACGAGCGCGTCGAACAGGCCCTGCTGGGCGGGATCCTCGTGCGCGGTGTCCTCGGGGTGCCACTGGACGGCCGTGAACCAGCCGTGGGCGCCGGGGAGTTCGAGGGCCTCGACGGTGCCGTCGGCCGCCCGGGCCGTGACGCGCAGGCCCGCGCCCGGGCGGTCGACGCGCTGGTGGTGGTAGCAGGACGCGTCGGTCTTCTCGGCGCCCGCTGCTTCCGCCACGAGCGAGCCGGGTTCCAGGGCGACGGGGTGCACGAGATGCCGGTGTTCGTGCTCGGGGCCGCCCATGTCCTGCTCCAGGGTGCCGCCGAGGGCGACGTTGACCACCTGGAGGCCGCGGCAGACGGCGAGCAGGGGCAGGCCCGACTCCAGGGCGTGCCGGGCGACGTCGAGGTCGAAGGTGTCCTGGAGGGTGTCCACGTCGTAGACGGTGTCGTGGGTGTCGATGGCGCCGTAGCGGGAGGGGGCGAGGTCACCGCCGCCGGGGAGCAGGACGCCGTCGAAGCGGGCCAGCCGGGCGGCGGTGCCCGTCTGCGCCGGATGGATGCTCGCCGGTTCGCCACCCGCCCGCCACACGGCCTCGATCAGGGCGCGGGCGTTGACCTCGGCGGCGTACCGGAGGGCTGAGGTCGTGGCGGCGAAGCGGGCGGGGATCGCGATCAGGGGGCGGTTCACAGCTGGATCCAGGTGGTCTTCAGCTCGGTGTATTTCTCCAGCGCGTGGGCGGACTTGTCGCGGCCGTTGCCCGACTGCTTCATGCCGCCGAAGGGCACGGTGAGGTCGCCCTCCTCGTAGCAGTTGACCCAGACCGTTCCGGCCTTCAGGGCGCGCGACGCCCGGTGGGCGGTGGACAGGTCGGAGGTCCACAGGCCGGCGGCGAGGCCGTACTCGGTGGCGTTGGCCAGGCGGACCGCCTCGTCGAGGTCGTCGAAGGCGAGCACGGACAGGACGGGGCCGAAGATTTCCTCCCGGGCCAGTCGCGAGCCGGGGTCCACGCGGTCGAAGACGGTGGGTTCGAGGTAGGTCCCGCCCGTTTCGATGAGGACCCGCTCACCGCCGGTGCGCAGGCGGGCGCCCTCGTCGACGCCGTGGCGGATGTGGTCGCGCACGCGGTCCAGGTGCGCCCGGCCGACGAGGGCGCCCATCTCCGTCTCCGGGTCGAGGGGGTCGCCCACCCTCAGTTCGCGGGCCCGCCGGATCACGGCCTCGGTGACCCGCTCGGCGATCGAGGAGTGCACGAGGAGCCGGGAGGGGGCGGTGCACATCTCGCCCTGGTTGAAGAAGATGCCCCAGGCGGCGGTGGCGGCGGCCTTGTCCAGGTCGGGGGCGTCGGGCAGGACGATGTTGGGCGACTTGCCGCCGAGTTCCAGCCAGACGCGCTTGAGGTTGGAGTCGGCGGCGTAGCGCAGGAAGTGGCGGCCGACGGCGGTGGAGCCGGTGAACGCCAGGACGTCGACGTCCGGGTGGAGGCCGAGGGCACGGCCCGCCGTCGGGCCGTCGCCGGTGACGACGTTCAGGACACCGGGCGGGAGGCCGGCCTCGGTGGCGAGCCGCCCGAGGAGCAGGGCGGAGAGCGGGGAGTTCTCCGAGGGCTTGAGGACGACCGTGCAACCGGCCGCCAGGGCCGGGGCGACCTTCCAGCCGGCCAGGGTCAGCGGGAAGTTCCAGGGGACCACCGCCCCCACCACCCCGGCGGGTTCCCTGGTGACCAGGGCGAGGGCGTCCGGGGCGGTGTGCGGGGACTCGTCGGTCAGCTTGTCCGCGAGCTGGCCGTACCAGCGGAACGTGGTGATGACGGCGCGCAGTTCGATGCCGTACGCGTCCGCGATCGGTTTGCCCATCTCCAGGCTGACCGTGAGGGCGAGTTCCTCGCGGCGTTCCTCCAGCAGGTCGGCGAGGCGGAGCAGGGTCCGGCCGCGCTCGGCGGGTGCCAGGCGCGGCCACGGGCCGGTGTCGAAGGCCCGCCGGGCGGCGGCGACGGCCGCGTCCACCTCGGCGGCGCCGCCGTCCGCGACCTCGGCGAGGACCCGGCCGTCGCGCGGGGACACGACCGGGAAGGCCGCCCCTCCCCCGGCCTCGTCGGTGCCGTCGATGTGGTGGGCACCGGGGAGCTGGAACGCCTTGGCGCGGCGCAGCCACTCGACGTGGGGGACGGCCGGCATGAGGAATTCTCCTTTGATCTCAAACGATATGGGCGGGGCTGTGCGCGGACGGCCGTTGCTCGCGGACGGTGTGCTCGCGGACGGCCGTGCCCGCGGTCAGCCGTCGGCAGCCGCGACGCCCCTCCCCCGCACCCGTGCGGCGACCAGCCCGAGTCCCATGACGACCGGGACGGACAGCGTGAGCCACAGGGCGGTGGTGCGTTCGCCGCCGATGAGGGTGGTGAAGTTGGCCAGGATGAGCCAGATCGCCCCCGCGATGCCGAGCGCGCCCAGGGCGGGTGCGATCAGCGTGTTCCAGGGGCGGGTGTCCAGGCGGGCGCGGCGGAAGAAGACGACGACGGACACCGAGGTCAGCAGGTACAGGAGCATCATCGCCAGGACGGCGACGCCGCTGAACCAGGAGAACAGGGTCAGCACCGGGTCCTTGCCGGCCAGCGCGAAGGGCACCACCAGCAGGACGGCCAGGACCGTCTGGACGCACCCGGCGGTCCAGGGCGCGTGGCGGCGGTTGAGCCGGCACATCCGCAGCGGCAGCAGCCGGTCGCGGCCGAGGGAGAACAGGTAGCGGTTGGCCGAGTTGTGGAAGGTGAGGATGCCGGCGAAGAGCGACGTGGCGAGCAGGACCGGCAGTACGTCGCCGACCCAGCCGCCGAAGTCCGCCGCGATGGGCGCGAAGACGAACCCGGCGCCGTCGCCGCCCTCCAGGGCCTTGCCCGCGGCGGCGGTGGCCTTCGAGGCGCCGTAGGACGAGATCAGCATCCAGGAGACCAGGGCGAAGAAGCCCGTGACGACGGCGACCGCGAGGTAGGTGGCCCGCGGCACGGTCTTCCTGGGCTCGCGTGCCTCCTCGCCGTAGATGGCGGTGGCCTCGAAGCCGAACATGGAGGCCACGGCGAACATCACGGCCACGCCGGGGGCGCCGTCCAGGGCGGCGGACGGCGAGAAGCTGTCGGCGAGGCCGAGTCCCTCGGGGCCGCCGCCCTTGAAGAGGGTGACCAGGGCGAAGACCGACAGGATGCTGAACTCGGCGAGGACGAACACGGCGAGGACCTTGGCGCCCATCTCGACGCCGGCCGCCCCGAGTGCCTGGACGACGGCCATGGTGGCCAGCGTCCAGAGCCACCACGGCAGGTCGAGGCCGGTGTGGCTCGCGACGAGGCCGCTCACGATGGCGCCGTAGAGGCCGTACATCGCGGCCTGGATGGTGCAGTAGGCGAAGAGGGCGAGGCCCGCGCTGCCGGTGCCGGTGGTGCGGCCGAGGCCCTTGCCGATGTACGTGTAGAAGGCGCCCGCGTCCACCACGTGGCGGCCCATGGCGACGAACCCCACCGAGAACAGCAGGATCACCAGGCCCGCCACCAGATAGGCGGCGGGTACCCCGGGGCCGTTGCCGAGGGCCACGGCGATGGGGGCCGCGCCGGCGATGCCGGTCAGCGGGGCCTGGGCGGACAGGACGAAGAAGAGGATGCCCAGGACGCCGAGGGCGTTGGGCTTGAGCGTGCCTGCGGTGGGCGCGTCCGGTTCCGCCGTGTGCCGGGAGACCGTCTGACTGTCCACTCGGATCACCTGCCAGAGGGGAGGAAGGATCGTTTCAGGCCAAACGAGTTGCCTCATCGTGGGGCGGAACTATCCGTTTGGCAAGGGGTGAGGGACGAGGAATTCCCGCGCCGCGGGACGGCAGGGGTCCGGCAGCTGGTCAGGCTTCGTCGCCGGGCCGCTCGGCGAGCAGCCGCAGGACCGAGCGCAGCTCGTCCAGGGCCTCGTCGATGACCTCGCGCTCTCCGAAGACCAGCTGGTGCAGGACGAGTCCCTCCAGCGTGGCGAACACCATCCGGGACAGGCCCTCGCCGACCGGGCCTGGCAACATCTGGGTGAGTTCGCGCCGGGTCGCGTCGAAGTACTCGTCGTACAGCGACCGCAGGTGGGCCAGGAGCTCGGGGCGGCGCCGGGCCTCCAGGAGGAGTTCGTACTGGAACGCCTGCAGGTCCGGCCCGGCCTCCACCATGTCCGTCAGCCCCACCGAGAAGTCGGCGGCCCTGCCGGTGCCCGGTTCGAGGGCGCTGCTGTTGAGCGAGGAGCGGATGGCGTGGGCCACTGCCTCCTCGATCAGGGCGTCCCGGGAGCCGAAGTGGTGCACGACCAGGCCGTGGGTGACGCCGGCCTCCTCCGCGACGGCCCGGTAGGTGAGCCTGCGCAGCCCGCCCCGGGCCACGACCCGCACGGCGGCCTCCAGCAGGGCCTCACGGCCCGTGCCGTAGTTCACGCGCTTGCGGGGGCGGCGCCCGGCGGGCTCGGTCATGCCCGTGACCCTACCGGGGTGGTCCTGCCCGACGAGGGGCCGGCCGGGGAGCACGTCGGCACCAGGGCTCCCGGAGTCTGCGTCAGCGGCGCGGCGGCCGGATGCCACGGAACTCCCAGTCGCCGCCGAGGGCGGTCGAGAGGACCTCCTCCGATTCAGTGGGCTGGGCGCCCACATCCGTGCGGATGGCGGTCGGCCCGGTGACGATGTGGTTGGTGAGCCGCCCGAGGCCCTCGACCTCCACCTCCACCACGTCGCCCGGCTGGACGGGCCGCGAGTTGGCGGGCGTGCCGGACAGCAGGACGTCCCCGGGGCACAGGGTGATGGTGCGGGCGATGTCGGCCACGAGGTAGTGCATGTCCCAGGTCATCTCGTCGGTCGAGCCGTCCTGCACCACCTCCCCGTTGACGTACGTCCGCAGCCGCTTGCCGTGGAAGTCCCAGTCGGTGACCAGTCCGGGGCCGAGCGGGCAGAGGGTGTCGGAGCCCTTCACGCGGAGCATGGACCCGGCGTCGGTGTCGCGGAAGTCGTGCAGCCCGTAGTCGTTGGCGACGGTGTACCCGGCGATGTACTCCCCCGCGTCGGCCGGCGCGATGTTCCGCGCGGTCTTCCCGATGACGATGGCGACCTCGCCCTCGTAGTTGAGCCACTTGCAGCCCTCGGGGCGGACGACGGCGCCCTGGTGGGCGTTGAGGGCGGAGGTCGGCTTGTGGAAGTAGGTGGGGGTGCCGGGAAGCCCTATGCCGAACTCGTCCACCCGGCTGCGGTGGTTGAGGTGAACGGCGATGACCTTGGACGGAAGGACGGGCGGCAGATGCCGCGCGTCGCCGGCCTTCACCCGGCGGCCGTCCCCGGCGACGAGTTCGTCACCGTCGACGGTGACCTGGACGGAGGCGCCGTCGAGGAGGATGCGGCGGTACTCAGGCATGGGCGGACTCCTGCGCGGTGGGGTGGTCTGCGGTCCAGCCGCCGGCGGGGCGGTCGAACCAGAGGTGGGCCTGGCCGGTGCCGACGGAGTTCTCGTAGTCGCCGTACTGACGGGCCCGGGCGACGCAGCGCCGCTCGCCGAGGGCACCGGCCATCATCAGGTAGTGGAAGAACTTCGCCTCGGGCTTGAGCTTCCAGAATGCGTCCATCGTGTCGAGGACCTTGTCGTGACGGCCCTCCTTGAACCAGGCGATGCGCTCGTAGTCCGCTGCACGGGCCTCGGGGGTGCGGATGTGCACCGGGTCGCTCGCCTCGTGGTCGCGCAGTTCGCGCAGCGGCCAGAACGTGTGCGACAGGGCGCCGGAGGCGATGACCAGGACCCGTCGGCCGGGGGTCGCGGCGATCCCGTCGGCGAGGGCCCGTCCGAGCCGCAGATGATCCTCCATGTCTCCGGTCTGGCAGACCCCGATGGTGACCCACCGCTTGTCGGGCAGGCCCTCCCCCAGGTACTTCCAGAGGTTGAGGGTGGCGTAGTAGATCGGCAGGTACTCGTCGTCGATCGGCGTGATCCAGGTGCCGTGCTTGTCGGCGAAAGCGGCAACGTTGTGGGCGAGTTCGGGGTCGCCTGGGAAGTCGTACGGCATCCTGCACATGCCGCGCGGCAGTTCCTCGGAGGTGAAGAGCCCCGCCCTGCGCGCTTGCGCGGTCACGACGAACTCGACGGTGGTCGCCCAGTGCGAGTCCAGGACGACGACGGTGTCGTAATCGTCGGCGGCATCCCGCTCGAAGACGTCCCGGCGCAGTTCCCGCAGCCCGGTGACGAGGGTGATCTCCTTGCCCTCGTTGAGCTCCAGCCGGTCTGCCTCGGGCAGCACGATGGTGGGCACGTGGGCGAGCAGCCCGGCCCCGACGATCTCACCCATGGTTCCGGTTCCATCCCTTCGGGGCGGTGACGGTGTTCTTCAGGTCGCAGTAGAAGTCGAAGCTCCAGGTACCGCCCTCGCGGCCGACCCCGGACTGCCGGGAGCCGCCGAAGGGTGCCTGGAGGTCGCGCACGAAGAAGCAGTTGACCCAGACCGTGCCGGCGACGAGCCGGGCCGTGACCCGCTCGGCCCGCTCCCGGTCGCCGGTCGCGACGGTGGCGGCCAGCCCGAACCGGGTGTCATTGGCGAGCCGTACTGCCTCGTCCTCGCCGGCGAAGGTCTGGAGGGTCAGGACCGGCCCGAAGACCTCTTCCTGCACGATCTCCGAGTCCTGGGCCACGTCGGTGAGCAGGGTCGGGGCGTAGTACTGCCCGTCCTTGCGATGCCCGCCGATGACCGCCCGCGCCCCCGTCGCGAGGGCCCGCTGCACGAAGCCGTCGATCTTCTCCAGCTGGCGGGGGTGGATGTTGGGGCCGAGGTCGGTGCTCTCGTCACGCGGGTCGCCCTGCCGCAGGGCTGCCGCCTTCTCGACGAACCGGCGGGTGAACTCCTCGGCGACCGGCTCCTCGACGAGCAGCCGGGTGGCCGCCAGGCAGACCTGCCCGGCGTTGTCGTACTGCTCCACGGCGAGGTCGACGGCCAGGTCGAGGTCTGCGTCGGCGAAGACCAACAGGGGCGACTTGCCGCCGAGTTCGAGACTCAGAGGCGTGAGATTCACTGCGGCGGACTCCGCGATCCGCTTGGCCGTCGGCACCGACCCGGTGAAGCTGACGCGGCGCACGTCGGGGTGGGAGGTGAGCGCGTCGCCGATCTCGGAGCCGTACCCCTGGACGACGTTGAGGACTCCGGCGGGCAGCCCGGCCTCCGCGGCGATGTCGGCCAGCAGGGAGGCGGTCAGCGGCGACCACTCCGCGGGCTTGAGGACCACGGTGTCCCCTGCGGCGAAGGCCGGGGCGACCTTCCAGGTGGCCAGCATCAGGGGCGCGTTCCACGGTGTGATCAGCACGCAGGGCCCGGCCGGGTCCCAGCTGACGTGGTTGGTGTGACCGCGCGTGTCGAAGTCCTCGTGACCGAGTCCGAGCAGCCAGTCGGCGAAGAACCGGAAGTTGTGGGCGACCCGGGGCATGACGCCCCGCCGGTGGGAACGGAGCAGGGCGCCGTTGTCCGTGGTCTCGACGATCGCCAGCTCTTCGATCCGCTTCTCGACACCGTCGGCGATGGCGTGCAGGATGCGGGCGCGTTCGGCGCGGGGGGTTGCGGCCCAGCCGGGGAATGCGTCCCGGGCGGCGGCAACAGCGGCTTCGGCCTCGGCGGGCCCGCCCCGGGCGATCTCGCCGAGCGCGCTGCCGTCGATGGGCGAATGGTCGGGGAAAGTACGGGCGGAGGCAACGCGCCGACCGCCGATCCAGTGTCGGGTATCGACGGAAACACCGGCGACGGTGATGGTGTCAGGCATAAGAAGAGTTCCGTTCAAACGAGGGGAATCGCACTCACCTAGGGGCGCGGGGAACTGCGCGACAAGCCACACACAACCCGCACCCACCCACAGACCTCACTCGGCAGACGCTCCGGACGTACCACTCTCCAGCAGCCGCCCCCCGTCCCAGACCACCCCGACCTGCCGGTAGTACGCGGCGATCGGCTCCCGCACCTCCAGCCGCGCCAACTCCTCCGTCGGCGCCTCGAACAACTCCAACTCCGCATCGCCCAGCCACGGTTGACCACCCTCGAAGGACGCGGCCCCGGACTCGATCAGCTCATCGAGAGCAAGCCCCTTGTCCTTCTCGACCGACGGGAGCCACCGGTGATGCGCCATGGGATGCGCGTTGACGAACCCACCGCTCTCGGACGGCTCCCGCAGCGTCACCACGGCCTGCGCGAGACGCCGGTCCGCGGCCGCCAGGGTCGCCCCGAACCGCGCCCCCGCCTCGATCCGCGGAGCGGGCCCGTAGGGATGCGGCCGCGTCTGGTGAAGGGAGCCGAGCTTCTTCGGATAGCCCTGGTGCAGCCCCCGCGCGATGGCGAAGTCCTTGTCCACCCAGATGTAGACGCACCGCGAGTACGTCCGCCCCCGGAACCGGCACCGCACCACCGCGAACGCCTCCTTGTACTGCGCCCGCACGGGATCCAGCAGCTCCTCCCCCGACGCCGAGCACGACTGCCAGTCGGCCCAGATCAGGGCGACGGCCCCCGGATCCTCCTCCGCCAGCTCCAAGGGCTCGGGCAGCAGTTCGCGCACGCGTGCGGGATCCGTCCGGTACTCGACGGTGAGCAGGTCTCCGGAGTACCGCCAGGGCGGAGAGGGGATCAGCGACGACGCGCCCGTCGCCGTCTTGGGGTGGAAGTAACCACGAAGTCCGGTCACGAGAGGGCTCCTTGCGCAGTGAGGGCGGACTGCTTCAGCAGATCGGCGCGATATCGGGCGGCGGCCCGCGCCGCGGTGGGCCCACCGAGGGCGACGACACCGACGAGCAGCCCGTCGCGGTGATAACCGACCAGCACGTCCCCGCAGAGGTCGCCGTCCAGGACCCGGACGTCGCCGAGGCCCAGGCCGGGCGCCCCGAAGGACTGCAACCGGAAGTCGTGCTGGTCGCTCCAGAAGGTGGGCAGCGGCGCGAAGGACGGCAGACCGGCTTGGTCACCCACCAGCACCTTCGCCGCGTGCTTGGCCGAGTCGGTCGGCACGGACCAGTGCTCGACCCGCCGGGGCACACCGTCGTAGCGGGCGTTGGGGAAGCGGGCGACATCGCCGACCGCGACGACGTCGGGCCGGCCGCCGGCGCGCAGGTGCTCGTCGGTGAGCACGCCGTCGCTCAGGTCGAGCCCGTTGCCCTCCAGCCACTCGGTGTTGGCGACCGATCCCACGGACTCCACCACCACATCGGCGGGCAGGACGGACCCGTCACCGAGCACGACACCGGTGACGTGGTCCCCGCCCTCGAACCCGGCCACACCCGCACCGAGCACGAAGCGAACCCCACGCTGCTCGTGCCGTCCGCGCAGTTCCCGTGCGAGCGGTTCCCCGAGCGGCCCGATCATCGGCAAGGGCAGCGGGTCGATCACGGTCACCTCGGCCGCACCGAGCCCGACCGCCGTGGCGGCCACCTCGCAGCCGATGAACCCGGCGCCGACCACGACGACCCGTGCGCCGGGCCGGGTCAGCTCGTCCCGCAGCACCTGGGCGTCGTCGATGGTCCGGACCGTGTGGCGGCCGGCGAGGGGCCCGGGGCACCGCAGCCGCCGGGGTCGCATCCCGGTGGCGACGACCAGACCGTCGTAGGAGAGCACGGAGCCGTCGTCGAGCGCGACGGTCCGCCCGGCGAGCCGGGCGGAGACGATTCTCGTGCCGAGCCGCCACTCCACATCCGTCGCGGAGGCCTTCGGCGTGAAGGCCAGGGAGTCGAAGGCCGCCTTGCCCGCGAGGACCTCCTTGGACAGCGGGGGCCGGTTGTACGGCGGGTGCGGCTCGTCGCCGATCACCGTGATGCCGCCGGTCCAGCCCGCGGCGCGCAGCTGCTCGGCGGCGCGCAGTCCGCCGAGGGAGGCGCCGGCGACGACGATGCGCCCGCTCATGTCAGTCCTCGATCCGAATGGCCTGCAGCGGGCAGACGTCCGCTGCCTCCTCGACCTCGTCGCGCAGGGCGTCGTCGGGGTCGGGGACGTAGGCCAGGCGACCGTCCTCGTCCATCCGGAAGACGTCCGGGGCCGAGAAGACGCACTGGCCGTGGTCCTGGCACTTGTTCATGTCGACGACGACCTTCATGGCCGGTCCTCCTGAATGTGAGGGCGTCGAAGCGGAAGGAAAAGAGGGGCCCGGCCGGAAAGGGCCGGGCCCCGGCCAACGGGATGCGGTCGAACGCACCCCGAACTCGTTTGGCTTCAAACAAGGTAGGCAGGGGCAGGGGTCTGGTCAAGAGCTATCCGGATGGATAAATTCTTGCCCCGGCCCTCTTGCGGGGCCCCGCACCCACCCCTACCGTTTGGCATCAAACAAGCACCGGGCGGTCGTGGCTCCGCCGCGCCCGGAGGCTCGCTCTCACGCCACCCGCCTCCCCGGCCCCGTGTCCCGGAGGTGTCCCGACGTCCGCCCGAGGAGACAACGGTGAGCGCTCACGATTCCCAAGAAGTCCGCCGCCACATGGACCGGCTCGCCGCCGACGGCATCGACGTGGTCCGGGTGACCTATCCCGACCTGATCGGCACCGACCGGGCGCGTGACGTGCTGCTCGAGGAGCTGCCCCGGGCCTGTGAGCACGGCCTGGCGTTCTGCCGGGCCGTCTACCACACCAGCCCGCAGGGGGACGTGGTCCCGGTCAGCGGCGGGCTGGACGCGGGGCTGCCGGACATCTGCGTCCGGCCGGACCTCGACACGTTGGTGCCCCTGCCCTGGGAGCCGGGGGTGGCCGCCTGCCTGGGCGAGGTCGTCGACCCGGCGACCGGCGCGCCCGCGCCCGAATCGCCCCGCGACCTGCTGCGGTCCGTCCTCGCCCGGTGTGCCGACCACGGGCTGCGGCCGGTGGTCGGACCCGAGCTGGAGTACTTCCTGTGCGAGCCGGACCCGTCGGGCGGCTGGCGCCGCTACGCACCCGATCCCGGGGTCGTCTACACCGCCGGCCTGCGCGCCGACCCGGACAACCACCTGCTGCGCACCCTGCGCCATGTGCGCGATCTGAAAGTCGGGGCGATCAGCGGCAACCACGAGTTCGACGGCGGCCAGATCGAGATCAACCTGGCCCACTCGGAGGCCGTGTCGGCCGCCGACCGCTCCTTCCGCTTCAAGGCCGCCATCAAGGAACTGGCCCGCAAGGAGGGCCGGCTGGCCACCTTCATGGCCAAGCCGTTCAACGACGCGGGCGGCTCCGGCTTCCACCTCCACCTCTCCTGTGACGACGAGGAGGGCCGCAACACCTTCGACGACCCGTCGGGCGCGTACGGCCTGTCCGCCACCGCCCGGCACGCCGTCGCCGGCGTCCTCGCCCACGCGCCCGCTCTGGCCGCGCTGCTCAACCCCACGGTCAACTCGTACAAACGCTTCGGCCCGGACACCCTCGCGCCCTGGCTGATCGACTGGGGGCTGGACAACCGCAGCGCCATGGTGCGCATCCCGCCCGAGCGCGGCACCGGCGCCCGGCTCGAACTGCGCCTCGGCGACGCGAGCGCCAACCCCTATCTGGCCATCGCCGGGACGGTCGCGGCCGCGCTGCTGGGCGTGCTGGCCGGCGAGGAGCCGCCCGCCCCGCTGGAGGGCTACGGCTACGACACCGCCCGCTCCGCCGTCCTGCCGCAGACCCTGTCCGCCGCGCTGGACGCGCTGGAGGCGGACACCGCCCTGACCGACCTGCTCGGCAAGGGATTCACCACGTCCTTCCTCACCTACAAGCGCGACGAGGTCGAACGCTTCCACCGGCACGTCACGGACTGGGAGTTCACCGAGTACGCCTACCACCTGTGACGCCGAGGAGCATGCCGATGACGACCGAGACCCCGACCGACGCCGTGCGCGAGCCACTGCCCCTGGCCGAGGTGAACCTCGCCGACCTGGACCGCTTCACCGACGGTGTCACGCCGTGGCGGATGTTCCACACCCTGCGCCACGAGGACCCGGTGCACTGGCAGCCCGAGGAGGCGCCCAACTCCGGCTTCTGGGCGCTGACCCGGCACGAGGACATCGTGCGGGTCGATCGCGACGCGGAGACGTTCACGTCGACGAGGTTCGTCAACCTCGAAGAGGTCGACGACGACCAGATCAAGAAGCGCGCCTCGATCCTGGAACTGGACGGGGTGCGGCACCGCGCCCTGCGCAGCCTGATCCAGCGGCAGTTCGGCGCGAACGTGATCGGCGGTTACACCGACTTCCTGCGCGGGCTGACCGCGAAGACCCTCGACGCCGCCCTCGCCAAGGGCCGCTTCGACTTCGTCGAGGACGTCTCGGCGGACTTCCCCATCAACGTGCTCGCCCGGCTGCTGGACGTGCCGCCGGAGGACAACCAGCGGCTCATCGACTGGGGAAACCGCATCATCGGCCACACCGACCCCGACTACGCGGACGTCCTGCTGCACAGCGAGGAGAGCGAGCGCTACCGCGACCTGCCCTTCCGCTCCCCCGCCTCGCTGGAGGTCTTCGAGTACGGCCGGGAGCTGGCCCGGCAGCGCCGGGGCGGTGACGGCACGGACCTGGTCTCCCGCCTGGTCAACACCACGCCCCGCGACGGCGTCCCGCTCTCCCCGCAGGACTTCGACAACTACTTCCTGCTGCTGGTCGTCGCCGGCAACGAGACCACCCGGCACACCATCTCCCACTCGATGCTGGCCCTCCTCCAGCACCCCGAGCAGCTGGCCCGCCTCCGGGAGGACCCCTCGCTGATCCCGGTCGCGGTCGAGGAGTTCCTGCGCTGGGCCTCCCCGGTCTACCACTTCCGCCGCACCGCCACGCGCGATGTGGAGCTGGGCGGCAAGCGGGTGAAGGAGGGCGACAAGGTCGTGATGTGGTTCGCCTCCGGCAACCGCGACGAGGAGGTCTTCGGCAACCCCTACGACTTCGACGTCGCCCGCCGCGACAACGACCACGTCACCTTCGGCAAGGGCAGCCCCCATCTGTGCCTGGGCAACCTGCTCGCCCGCACCGAGATCCGCATCATGTTCGAGGAGTTGATCCCGCGCCTGGCGGACATCCGCCTGACCGGTGATGTGCCCCGGGTGCGCTCCAACTTCGTCAACGGCATCAAGAAGCTGCCGGTGGAGGTCACCCTCGCCTGACCCCCGCGATCACCACCCGAGTTGCGGTTCGCCCAGGACCTCGCTGCCGATGTGCGCGGCGAGTTTCCGGGCGCGGGACAGGTCACCGTACTTGGTCACGTGCACGAAGACGGTGTGCTCCTCGGTCCAGCGGCCCCGCTGGGCCCGGTCACCGTGGAAGGCGACCTGGACCCCGTCGTACGGGGGTGATCCGCAGCGGCCCGCCGCCGGTTCGTCCGGCCATCTGCCGTGCCACTCGATGGCGGCAGCGCCCCGGCCGAGGGCCGTCGCGAAGCGCGCCACGACGTTCCCCGCCGGAACCTCCCCGATGATGTCGAGCGGCAGGTGCGCCTCCAGAGCCGCGTCGTCCGCCGTCGTCACGTCGAGGTCGAACTCGGCATGCCGGCCGGTCACCGGATCGGTGCGGGTTCTGACGTGCTCGAAGGTCCCGCCGGGAAGAAGGGCGGCCATCCGCCGCACTTCCCCGGCCGTGCGCAGCTCGGCGGTGAGCCAGACCTCGTCCTCCCGTTCCAGCAGCGCGCACAGATGCCTGGCCTGCGTGTATGCCAGCCTCGCGTCGTCGGTGCGCAGAACGGGGTACGCCGTGGAGTTGCCCATGGACCGTACCGTCACACGCCTCGGCGCCGACCGCCATCAGGTTTCTCCGGGTCCGCCCAGGCGCGCAGCAGCCGGACCGTCCGTGCGACGTGCTCCTCGTGCAGGTAGTGCCCGCTGTCCGGCCAGTGGTCGACGCGGGAGCCGGGCACGAGAAGGGTGCCCCTTTCCCAGTCGGCCGCCTCCGCCGAGGTCCAGACGGTGAGGGCGGGCCTGGTGCGGAGGCGCAGGTACCGCTCGCTGTGCGGGCGGACACCGACCGCGCCCGGGTCGGTGTACATGCCGGCGTAGGACTGGGCGATGACGTGGTCCGGGGTGCCGAGCATGGTGCGGACATGGGCGGTGCGCAGTCCGGCGGGGGCGCTCGGGCCGAACGCGGCCGCGACGAAGGCCGCCGCGGCGCGGGCGCCGTCCGCCCGATAGCCGGCGAGCCGGGCGGGGATGTCCGCCACCTCGGTGCCGTGGGCGCCGTGGGCCGGGTCGAGGGCGACGACCGAGCGGACGAGGTGCGGATGCCGTACGGCGAGCAGGTTGACGACCTGCCCGCCCATGGAGTGGCCCACTGCCACCACCGGCCCGTCCAGCAGCGCGGCCAGGTCGTCCGCCATCTCCACCGGGGTGTTGCCCTCGTCCGGCACCGGCGAGCGGCCGTGCCCGCGCAGGTCGGGCACGATCACCCGGAAGCGGCCGGCCAGGGCCTCGGCGTGCGGGGACCACTCCCGGCCGTCGCCGCCCCAGCCGTGCACCAGCAGCACGGCGGGGGCGTCGGCGGCACCGAGCCGGGCGTGGAAGAGGCGGATGCGGGCCGAGCGCATACCTTCCGTCACGCGCCGCGGTACAGCACGAGCGTGGTGCCCGGCCGCAGCTTCGGCCGTAGCCCCGGGCCGACCTTCCGGCCGGTGGCGAGGTCCCGGGCCGGCCCGAAGTCGTGCCGGGCGGGCAGGGTGTACGTCCGGTCCGTGCTGGTGTTCATGGCGACGAGGTAGTCGCCGTACTCGCAGAGGTAGAAGGGCGCGCGGCCGACCAGCATGGTCTCCACGCCGTCGAAGTGGACGCCGAGCGTGGGGTCGGGGACGTCGTCGGGGACCGGGGCGAGGCGGTAGACGTCTCCCTCCAGCGCCTGGTGGAGGGTGTCTCCGGGCGGCGGGAAACCACCGGGCGGGATGTGCCCGGCGCCGGGGTCGTTGATGGCGTAGTCCCACAGGACCCAGTCCCGGGCGGTGAAGGTCTGGTCGGTGGTGCCGCCCGAGCGCTCCCGGATCGTGGCCGAGCGCTGTTCCATCGGGGTGATGTGGTGGATGCGGGCGTAGTTGTTGACGCCCTGGCGGGAGCGGAAGTAGAGAGAGGCGAAGAGGAGTTCGTCGCCGTTCTTGACGGCCACGCAGCCGTTCTCCTCGTCGGTGAGGACGAAGTCGGGCTGGTCCGAGCCGGTGGGTATGCGGCCCGGGCGGGAGGCCAGGGACCGGAAGTCCGGCCAGTCGCGGGAGAGGAACCGCAGCGCGTTCAGGCCGACGCGGGTCCAGGGGTGGGTGGCCTGCAGGTTCAGCTGGGGGTAGAGCTGGCCGTCGGCGATCATCTCCTGCGTCCAGCCGACGATCTCGGGGTCCTTGAACACGGCTGCCGACATGACGGGGTTGGAGTCCCAGGCGGTGCGGGAGGCGTAGGCGGTCTCGCCGGGGTAGACCTCGTTGCGCCAGCCGATGACGGTCTCGATGCGGGAGATCCGGTGGTGGTCCTTGTCGACGTCGATCACACGGAACCTCCCGCGTGCCTTGGTCATCATGACCATCTGGTCCCGCAGTTCGGGCGCTTCCTGGCCCTGGTGGCCGCGTGTGACCGACTCGTACATCATGACCAGCCAGTCGACGACCTCGCCGTAGCTGCCGACGTAGCCGAGTTCGCGGGTCAGGCCGGCCTTGGTGACCTGGAAGTAGCCGTCGCCGAGGGGCTTGGTGGGCTTGCCGTCCGCGCCCTCGGGGCCAAGGTAGGGAACCATGCCGATCGACTGGTACAGGTAGTCGCGGGCCTTGTCCTCCGGCAGGGCCAGGTCCGGGGCGAGGAGCTTCAGCCCCCGGTTGGCCTGGTAGAGGCCGATGGCGCAGATCTGGGCCTGGTTGCTGTAGTGCGGGAAGTGCCGGCGCCAGTAGTCGCGGCTGGACTTGAGCATGTCGATGTAGGCGTCCTCGCGCACCGGCGGCACGGGAGTGGTCGTGCGCGCGGGGGCGACGAGGGTGACGTCGTCGAACCAGGCGGTGCCGGGGCCGTTCAGGCGCAGGGTCATCTGCATCTGGGTCGCGCCGGCCGGGGTGTCGAAGACGAACTGGACGAACTCCCAGTCGTGGGTGCCCTTGGTCGCGTACACCTTGTGGTCGCTGCCGACCAGCTTGCCGCTCGCGTCGTAGAACAGCGGGTCGATGTGGGCGCCGACGCCCGTGACGCCCTCGGTCCTGATCCAGGCGCCGTAGGTGTACGTGCCCGAGCCGATCTTCGTCTTCGCGTCCGGGTAGACGTAGACCTTGCCGTCGGACGCGGTGGCCGTGAGCTTCAGGGAGGCCGATCCGCTGCGGGCGACCGTGGTGTCGCGGGTCCAGGTCGCGTCCGCGCTCAGCGCCCAGGCGGGTGCCGACCAGGCCTGCGGGGCGCTGCCGCCCGCTTCGAAACCGGGGTTGGCGAGGGCGTACGGCGAACCGGTCACCTGCGTGCCGAGGCGGTCGCCGAGGTGCTCCCACAGCAGGGCCAGCACCAGCCCGACCCGGCCGAAGCCCTGCCACTGCTGGTCGGAGCCGGTGAGGACGGTCCTGTCGGCCTTCCATGCCATGTAGCGGCCGTCGATGGCCTGCAGCACCCGGTCCAGAGCCTGCGGGTTCTGGTAGGCGGGGCTGCCGGACCACAGGTAGCCCTCGGCCAGCGACTGCATGGCCCAGCCGTCCAGGGTGGCCGGGTTGGCGGTGGTGAGGAGGTTCTGCTGGTCCTTCCGCACCCTCGCCCTGATCGCGTCCAGGACCTCCTCACCGCCGGTACGGGCGGTCGGCGTGGGCGCGGTGCCCTGGACCTCGCCCTTGGGCGGTACGAAACAGGGGTCGGTGTGGGTGTAGAGGCGGTAGATGCCGCGGGACGGCGTGGTCATGGTGCGGTAGAGCTGGGAGGCGTCCTGGCCGTAGGACCAGATGCGGCCCATCGATCGGATCTCCAGCGTCACCTTCTTCTTCCCGGCGGTCATCTTCTCCGGCAGGGGCAGGGTGTGGAAGAAGAAGCGGCCCGGGGTGCGGGGCGCGGTGTCGAGGATGTCGAGGCTGTCGACGGCGCCCTGGTCCTGGTAGCCCACCTGCTCGCCCTCGCAGAACAGCTGGAGGCGCCACATGTTCGTACCGGCCGCGGCCTCGTCGGAGGTGTCGTCGTGGTCGTCGCCCCACAGGCGGACGGTGACGTACGTGGTTCCGGCCGGGCTGACGGCGATGTCGAACTTCAGCGTGCCGCCCCAATAGGAGGGCGGTGCCGTCGGGTTGAGGACGCGGGCGCTCTGGCCGAGGCCGCCGGTGACCGTGTCGGAGAGGGTGGCGGTGAGCCGGTGGCGGGTCTCGGAGTCCGGATCGCCGAAGACGATGACGTCCAGCGGGGCGGGCGGGCGCTCGACCGAGGGCTGCGCGGTCGTCGCGGCGAGGACCTGCGGTGCCGCCGGGAGACCGAGGACGGCGACCGTGGCGCCGGCCGTTCCCGCGTACTTCAGCACGTCACGGCGTCTTGGGATGTCGGGCATCGGGGTTCCTTACTTGAGGCTGCCCATGAGGATTCCGCTGCGCCAGTACTTCTGGAGCGCGAACATGAACACGGCGAGCGGGACGATCGACAGCAGTGATCCGGTGAGGACGAGGGTGTTCATGTCCCGGGAGGTCTGCGCCTGCTGGACCCAGGAGAAGAGACCGAGGGTCACGGGGAAGGTGCGTTCGCCGTTGAGCATGAACAGCGGCAGGAAGAAGTTGTTCCAGATGCTGATGAAGTCGAGCATGAAGATCGTGACGCCTCCGGTGCGCATCAGGCGCAGGGCTACCGAGAGGAAGATCCTCAACTCGCCGGCGCCGTCGATGCGGGCCGCCTCCAGCAGTTCCCCGGGCACCGAGGTGTCGGCGTAGACCTTGCCCAGGTAGACCCCGAACGGGTTGATGAAGTACGGGATCAGGACCGCCCAGACGGTGTCGGTGAGCCCGATCTCGGCGAAGACGAGGTAGAGGGGGAACGCCAGCAGCGTGCTCGGCAGCAGGGAGGCGCCGACGATGACCCCGAACAGGGCACCCCGCCCCCGGAAGCCGTACTTGGCGAGTCCGTACCCGGCGGCGAGCGAGATCAGCGTCGAACCCGCCGCCCCGGCAGTGGAGTAGAAGACCGAGTTGACGAGCCAGCGGCCGAAGACTCCGTCGTGGTACTCCCAGATGGCCTGCATGTTGTCGGCGAGGTGGTTGGAGGAGAACCACAGGCCGAACGTGGAGTAGAGGTCCGACTGGTTCTTCGTCGAGGCGACCAGCAGGAACCAGGTGGGGGCCAGCGAGTAGAGCAGGAAGACGATCAGCAGGCCGGAGGTCAGGGCGATCGCTCGACGGGTGGGGCGTACGCCGCCGCCCGGAGCGGGAGCCTGAGCCGCGGAACCGCTCATGACATCCTCCTGTTCGTGGCGCGGTAGAAGACGAAGGCGAGGATGCCGGTGATGACGGCGAGGACCAGGGACTCGGCCGCGGCGTACTGGTAGTCGCCGGTCTTGAACGCCCGGTCGAAGATCTCCAGCATCGGGGTGAAGTCCGTGCTGATCGACTCCGGGGCGACGTACCGCAGGAACAGCGGCTCGGCGAACAGCTGGAGCCGGCTGATGAGGGAGAACATCCCGGTCAGTACGAGGATGCCGGTGATGTTCGGCACCTTGACCGACCAGGCGATCCGCCACTCCCGCGCCCCGTCCAGGCGGGCCGCCTCGTACAGCTCGCGGGGCAGCGCCTGCAGCGAGGCGGAGATGAGGATCATGTTGAAGCCGATGCCCTGCCAGGTCAGCAGATTGCCCAGTGAGAGGTAGGTGTTCAGGCCGCCGAAGAAGGTGAAGTGCGCGCCGGTGCGGTCGGCCAGGTCCATGATCGGGCTGGCCGTCGGGCTGTAGAGGAACAGCCAGATGAGCGTGGAGACGACACCCGGGATGACGTACGGGACGAGGAGGCCCGCCCGGAAGAAGCGCACGGCCCGGGCCGCGACGCCGTCCAGGAGCAGGGCCAGCAGCAGCGCCACGCCGAGCATGACGGCGATCTGCGCGGTGCCGAAGAGCAGGGTGCGCAGTACCCCGGCCCAGAAGGCGCCGTCGGTGAGGACGGCCCGGAAGTTGTCGAGGCCGGTGAAGACGATCCTGGTCGGGCCGAATCCGATGCCGCTGGTCTTCTTCCGGTGCAGGGCCTGACCGAAGGCGTAACCGATCGGCAGGACGTAGGTGAACAGGAAGCCCACGAGGAAGGGCAGGGCGAAGAGCACGCCCTTGTGGGCTCCCCGTCGCCCGGCCCGGCGGGGGGAGGTCCGCCGGGCCGGCGGGGCGGGGGCGACCTGCGGCGGTCGCGTCAGGGTGGACACGCGTGGCTCCCGGTACGGAGGAGGGTCAGTGTGCGGCGACGGCCTTGACGCCCTTGGCCTTCAGGTCGGCGAGGACCCAGTCCTGGAGGTGGGTCAGCATGTCCTTGACGGTGAGCTGCCTCTTCATGACCCGGCCCCACTGCTTCTGCATCTCGGAGTACATGGCCGCGTAGTCCGGGCCGTACTGCCACTGCCCGCCGACACGGGAGGCGGCCGTGGTGATGACCTTCGCGCTGCCGGACTTCCCGTTGAACATCTCCTTCGGAATGATCTTGTCGACGTACGGCGAGACATCCTTGACCGCAGGGAACAGACCCGACTTGGACTTCGGGTCGGTGAGAGCCGTCAGCGACTCCTCGCTGCTGGACAGCCAGGCGGCGAACTCGGCGGCGCGGTCGGGGTACTTGCAGCCCTTGAGCACGGCCGTGACGTCGAAGTTGCTGGAGGTCCGCGGTTCGGCGGGGTCGAAGAGGGGCGCGTCGGCGAGCTGCCACTCGCCCCTCGATCTGGGGAAGTTGGTGTCGTAGATGGGCAGCTGCCAGGTGGACGTCGTCATCATGATCGTCCGGCCGAGGTCCCAGGTCTTGAAGACGCCCGGGTCCTGGTAGGAGGCGTTGGAGGCGAGGCCGTCGTCCACGAGTTGCTGGACGATGCCGGCGGCCCGAAGCGCCTCGGGCGAGGTGAGGCCGATCTTCCAGTGGTCGCCGTCGATCTCGTACCACTGCGCTCCGGCCTGCCAGGACAGGTCCACGAGGGTGGAGGGGTCCTCGCCTGCCATGTTGAAGATCTTGACGTCCTTGTCCTCGCGCCGCACGGCCTTGCCGGCGGCGATGACGTCGTCCCAGGTCTTCGGTTGCTCGATGCCGTACTTCCGGAAGAGGTCGGCGCGGTAGGCGGTGAACAGGGGTGAGGAGCCGGCGGGTATGCCGTAGGTGGCGCCGCCGGGGCTGACCGCGTTCCAAGCAGGGGCGGTGTAGCGGGACTTGTAGGGGGCCGCGGTCTTCGTGATGTCGGTGAGCAGGCCGTCGGCGGCGAAGGTCGCCAGGTTCATCCCGTCCATCTTCGACAGGCACGGCGCGTTCCCCGAGGTGATCGCGGCGCGCAGCTTCTGGTAGACGGTGTCACCGGCCGCGTTGACGTACGTCACCTGGGTGTCGGGGTGCTCCTTGTTCCACACGGCGACCTGGTCCGCGATGCCCTCGGTCCAGCTCCAGAACTGAAGGCTCACCTTCCCCTCGGTCGTCCTGTCCGCCGTGTCGCCGCCGCCCCCGCAGGCTGCCAGGACGAGGGACAGGGAGAGGGCAGCGGCCGTACCGGCGAGGGCTTGCATGCGGATGGTGCTCATCGGTCCTCCACGGACGGAACGGTGTTTCAGTAACCGTTTGCTACGGGACCGTAGGACTCGTTACCCAAGAATCACAAGAGCACGGCATCGACCAGTTTCGTTGAAAGTTTCGGGTCGGATGGATTTTCGGAATACGGTTACTAGGAGCTGCGGACTCACTGGGCGGCAGGGATCCTGCGGACGTGCATGGCTCGGTGGTCGGCGGGACGCTGGTGGGGTCGGCATGATCGCGCCTCCTGGGAGATCGTCATGGACACAGCCACCCTGGAAGAGATGCGGACCGCGCTGAGGGGGCCGGTGATCGGCCCGCCGGACTCCGGTTACGACCAGGCACGCAAGATCTACAACGCGATGATCGACAAGCGGCCCGCCGCTCTCGTCCCGTGCACGGACACCGCCGACGTGATGGCCGCGGTGACCTACGTCCGTGACCACGGCCTGGAACTCGCGGTGCGGGGCGGCGGTCACAGCGGCCCCGGCCTCTGCCTGGTGGACGACGGTGTCACGGTCGACCTGTCGCCGATGCGCTGGGTGCGGGTCGACCCCGAGGCGCGGACCGCCGAGGTCGGCGGCGGCAGTCACCTCGGCGACCTCGACCACGCCACCCAGGCCTTCGGCCTGGCCACTCCCACCGGCATCATCTCCATGACGGGCGTCGGGGGCCTGACGCTCGGCGGCGGACACGGCTACCTCACCCGTCGATACGGGCTGACCGTGGACAACCTGATCGCCGCCGACGTGGTGCTGGCGGACGGCAGTTTCGTCACCGCGAGCGAGACCGAGCATGCGGATCTGTTCTGGGCCCTGCGGGGCGGCGGCGGCAATTTCGGCATAGCGACCTCCCTCACCTACCGGCTGCACCCGGTGGGCACGGTCGGGGCCGGGGTGACGGTCTGGCCGGTCGAGAGCACGCGCGAAGTGCTGGCCTGGTACCGCGAGTTCCTCCCCGCTGCGCCCGAGGACGTCTACGGCTTCTTCGCCGTCCTCGTCGTCCCGCCCGGCCCGCCCTTCCCCGAGGAACTCCACGGGCGGAAGGTGTGCGCCATCGTGTGGTGCTGCACGAGCGATCCGGCCCGGCTCGACGAGACGCTGTCGGTGGTGAGCGCACCGGGCCGGCCCGCCTTCCACTTCACGACGCCGATGCCCTACGACGCGTTGCAGAGCATGTTCGACGAGCTGATCCCGACCGGCTACCAGTGGTACTGGCGAGGCGACTTCTTCGACCACATCCCCGACGCCGCACTGGACGTGCACCTCGAGTACGGCCGGAACATCCCCACCCCGCTCTCGCTGATGCACCTCTACCCGATCGACGGAGCCGCGCACCGGGTCGGCCCGGACGACACCGCGTGGAGCTACCGGGACGCGCTCTGGTCCGGAGTCTTCGCCGGCGTCGACCCCGACCCGGCCAACGCCGGGACGATCAGGCAGTGGTGCGTGGGCTACCAGGAGGAGCTGCACCCGTACTCGATGGGCGGCTCGTACGTGAACTTCATGGGCTCGGGCGAGGGCGAGGAACGGGTCCGGGCGACGTACCGGGACCACTACGACAGACTCGCCCGCATCAAGCGGACCTACGACCCGGAGAACTTCTTCCACGCCAATCAGAACATCCGGCCGGCGCGCGGGTGACGGCCATGGGCCGGATGGTCGACGCCGACGGCGTGCAACTCTGGGTGGAGCAGCGGGGCGAGGGACCCGACGTCCTGCTCGTCGCGGGGCTCGGGGACCCCGCTGAGGCGTGGCAGCCACAGCTCGACGGGTTCGCGGGCCGCTACCGGCTCACCGCGTTCGACAACCGCGGCGCGGGCCGCAGCCCGCTGCCCGACGGCCCGCTCTCCGTAACGGGGATGGCCGACGACGCGGCGGCGCTGCTGCGCGCGCTCCGGGTTCCGACGGCTCATATCGCGGGCTTCTCGGGCGGCAGTTTCATCGCACAGGAGCTGGCCCTCCGCCACCCCGGCCTGGTCCGCAGCCTCGTCCTCATGAGCACGATGGCCCGCCCGGATCCCTACTTCCGGACCATGACGCGCTTCTGGAACTGGATGGTCGAACGCGCCCCGGACGAACGGGCCATGCTGGAAGCGTTCTTCCTGTGGGTCTACACCCCGCGCGCCCACGCCGACGGCATGGTGGACCGCTTCATCGAGGAGACCCTGGCCTTCGAGCATCCGCAGTCCGTGGAGGCCTTCCAGCGCCAGCTCGCGGCGTTCGCCGGTCACGACACCCTCGACCGTCTCGGCGGCATCAGCGTCCCGACCCTCGTGCTCGCCGGTGAACGCGACCTCGCCACACCGCCGCGCCTCGGCCGGGCGGTCGCGGACAGTATCCCGGGCGCCGTGTTCGAGGTGCTGCCCGGGGAGGCGCACCAGCCGTTCCAGGAGGTGCCGGAGGTGTTCAACGCGCGGGTCGGCGCCTTCTGGAGGGAGGTGGAGGAGGCACGGGCCGACGGGGGAGCCGCCCGGCAACACTGACCATCCTGGGTGTCCCGTTCACCGGCCGGTGCCCGCCGGACGGCGGCGGGCACCGTGCGCTCTTCGACGGCTGTCAGGCCGCGACGCGAGCGGGGTCCGGTTCCTCCGCGGCGGCGAGCAGGGCGAGGAGTGTCGCCCGGGCTCGGGCCACGCGGGAACGGACCGTGCCGACGGGACAGTCGCTCAGCGCTGCGGCTTCCGCGTAGGGGAGACCGAGCAGCTGCGTGAGGACGAACGCCTCGCGGCGTTCGTGCGGCAGTCCGGCCAGCAACTCCAGCAGCGCCACGCCGTCGTCGAAGCCGGGCAGGCCGCGCGGCTGGGCGAGTTCGGCGGCCGGCTCCCAGTCCGGCAGGTCGGCCGGGCGGGGACGCACGGCGGTGGACCGGATGCTGTCGGCCACCGCGCGCCGGGCGATCGCCAGCAGCCAGGTACGCGCCGAGGAGCGGCCCTCGAACCGGTGCAGGCTACCGAGCGCCCGCACGAACGTGTCCTGCGCCAGATCGTCCACCGCCTGGGGGTCGGCGCACAGATGGGCGACGTACCGGGTGACGTCACGGTGCAGGGCGCGTACGAAGCGGTCGACGGCCACGGCGTCGCCGCCGCGGGCGGCCAGCGCCCAGGCGGTTGCCGACTCGTCGGCCGACGCCGGTCTCTCGTGCGAAAGGGGCACGGCAGGAGTGATCACCTGATGTCCTTCTCGGATTGCGGGACCACGAGACGCGGGTGGGCAGACCGTGAGGTCCGACATCGGCGCGTGCGTGCGCGGTCCCGTGAGCGGGAGGGGGTGAACGTCCTGTAGCGCGCAGCGTGAGGCGTGGGCGCCCGAAGGCGCGCGGGTACGGACGTACAACCCCGCACCGGGGCGCGCAGGGGCTGCCCCGGTGTGCCACCGGCTGCCGTCAGGCGGCAGCGGTCCCCGCGGGCGGTCCCCGGGTGGTGATCGCGTGGACGAGAAGGAGTGGGCGCGGCGTACGGTGCGACAGCCGCCGCCGTTCGCGCACGGGCGGGGGCGGCGGAGCGATCAGGGCGAACAGGAGCCGCAGCGGTGCGGCGAGCCGGCTGCCCATGGCGCGCAGCAGCCGGAAGACGGCCCGTTCGCCGTGGCCCAGCCACAGGCCGCACAGCAGCGCGGCCAGGAGGTGGGCGGCGAGCATGCCGAGGGACGAGTCATCGCCGGGGACATGAACCGGATGCGGGCCCATGGAGCCCATGGAGCCCATGGAGTTCGGGCTCATCCCGTGGCTCATGGCGTGACTCGTGGAAGGCATGTCCATGGAGTCGGATCCGGACGCGGCCGGCGTCGGCGGTCCGAGCGAGAACGCCGAGTGCAGCGCCGTCTGGACGGCCACGGCGACCGTGACCACAAGGCGGAGTCCGCGCTCGCGGCCCGCCAGGCACCAGCCCGTCACGCCCGTCGCGGCCCAGCCGGCCAGCAGGGTCGACAGGGGCACGTGGTCGCCGGACATCATGACGTGCCCGAGGGCGGCGAGCACGACACAGACGGCCGCGAACACCGCGGCCCGTATCGCGCGAGCACACCACCCGACCGTCATGGCGCCTCATCCTCGCATCCGGGACCACCCCGACACCCATGAGTACGGGCATCTCCCCCGTCGCGCACTCAATCCAAGCCATGTGATCCAGGACACAACGACGGAGCCGGTGCCTCCGGTGGGGCCACGGCAGAATCCCGGCGTGGACATCACCGCGCAGGAACTCAATCGGGCCACGCTGGCACGCCAGTTGCTGCTGGGGCGGGAGGCGATGCACGCCGGCGAGGCGGTGCGGCGCGTGGTGGCGTTGCAGGCACAGCATGCCGCTTCGCCGTACGTGGCGCTGTGGAACCGGCTGGCCGGGTTCGCACCGGAAGAGCTCGACACCGCCTTCGCGGGGCGTGCGGTGGTCAAGGCGACGCTGATGCGGATCACGCTGCACGCGGTCCACGGGGACGACTACCAGGTCTTCCGCGAGGCGATGCAGCAGACGCTGTACGCCGCACGGCTCGGGTACCGCTTCGCCGCGGCGGGGCTCACCCCGGCCGACGGCGAGGCCCTCGTCCCCGAATTGCTGGACTTCGCGGACCGGCCCCGGACGGCCGCCGAGATGCAGGACTGGCTGGAGGAGCGGGTCGGGGCGGAGAAGAAGGCCGGGGCGTGGTGGGGGCTCAAGGCGTACGCGCCGCTGCTGCACGTCCCGACCGGCGGGCCTTGGTCGTTCGGCTCCCGGTCGTCGTTCGTCGCCGCGCGGACCGGCCCCACGCCCCGGGGGCGGGCGACGGCGCCGGAGGCTCTGCGCCACCTCGTCCTGCGCTATCTCGGGGGTTTCGGGCCCGCGTCGGTGGCGGACGTCGCGCAGTTCGCCATGGTGCCGCGAGCACCTGTACGCCAGGCCCTGCTCGACCTCGGCGACGCGGTGGAGCAGCTCCGGGGGCCCGAGGAGACCCTGCTGTACGACGTGCCGGGTGCCTCGCGCCCACCGGCCGACACACCCGCACCGCCCCGCCTCATGGCCATGTGGGACAGCGTCCTGCTGGCCCACGCCGACCGCAGCCGCGTGATTCCCCCCGCGTATCGCCGCCTGGTGATCCGGGTGAACGGCGACGTGCTCCCCACGCTCCTGGTCGACGGCCGGGTCGCCGGTGTGTGGCGGGCGGTCGACGGTGGTGTCGAGGCCACGGCGTTCCACGACCTGCCGACCGCCGTGTGGGACGGACTCGCCGCGGAGGCCGCGTCGCTGACGGCGCTGCTGGCGGACCGCGACACCGAGGTCTATCGCCGCTACCACCACTGGTGGCCGAAACTCCCCGACGGCCAGGTGCGCCTGCTCAGGGGCTGAGCCGGTCACCTTCCCCGGGCGCCCCTCCGCCGCCACGCCCCGAGACGGCGGCGCACCCCGCTCCGGCGGCCGGGGCGCCGCGCTCGCACGCCCCCGCCCGCGGTGTCCCGGGCGGGGCGCCAGGGGTCGCCGGGGGTTGCGGCGGGGCTCTGGGACTGCGCCTGGGCCTGGATCTCGTAGTGGGCGTCGTGGGCCGTCACCCGGAAGGCCTCTTCGTACGAGGCCATGGCCGCGCGAAATCCGGAGCCGGCGAGGCCGCGGCGCCGGACCACGGACGCGAGCCAGGCGAAGAGGCCCATGACGACCGCCAGCGCGCCCGCCACGATCAGAGGTGGCAGCAGCTGCCCCGCAAACACCGTGTATTTCATGCCCCGGACAACGGCCCGTGGCTCCGGCCCGTTCCCGCGGCGCGGGCGCGTGGTGACGTCGCGTCAGTGGTGGGCGTGGACCACGGCGTGCCCCCGGCCGCGGCCGATCATCCACCGGTTGACCGGGGTGGTGATCAGGAAGGCGACGGCGAAACCGCCGAGGAGCGCGGACCAGAAGAGGCCCTCCGACAGATGGGCGTCCATCGCGCCCGGCGTGAGCGCGATGATCGCGTTGTCCACGAGCTCCATGACCGCGATGGAGACCGTGTCCGCGGCGAGGGCGACCCGGATCGCGGCCTTGAGGCTGAGGCCCGCCCGCAGGACCGCGAACAGGGTGAACGAGTAGCCGAAGAGGAACGCGAGTCCGATCGCCAGCACCATGGTGGGCACGTTGCCCCACCCCAGAGCCGTGCCGATCACCATGCCGAGGATCTCGCCGACGGCACAGCCGGTCAGGCAGTGCAACGTCGCCTTCACGGCGGTCCCCCAGGACGCGGTCCCGTGCGGCTGCTTCTCAGGTTCGTGAGCGGTGTGGTCCATGACCGGGATTGTATACCCCCCAGGGGTATAGGCGCGAGCGTTCGGTCCGGGCTCGTGTCGCGGGGAGCGCCGGGCGGTGATCACCACCCGAGGGGCGGTCGGATGATCGACTTAGAGTGGTCGCCATGACGACACACCCCACCCCTTCCACACCCGCGGAGCCGTCCCGTGCGGCCCAGACCTACCTCTCCGGACTGTTCTCGCTGGAGGGCCGGGTCGCGGTCGTCACCGGCGGCAGTTCCGGCATCGGCCGCGGCATCACCGACGCCCTCGCCCGCGCCGGGGCGAGCGTGGTGGTCGTGGCCCGTGGCGAGGCCCGACTGGCCGCGACCGTCGAGGAGCTGACGGCCCTGGGCTGCCGTGCCGCGTGGGTCAGCGCGGACCTGGGCAACCGCGAGGGCGTGCGGACGGCCGCCGAGCGGGCGGTCGAGGTGTTCGGGGAGCCCGACATCCTCGTCAACAGCGCCGGGATCAATCTGCGTCCGACGATGGACGAGCTCGGCGAGGACGTCTGGGACGCCACCATGGCCGTCAACCTGGAGGCGCCGTTCCTGCTGGGGCAGCGCTTCGGCCCCGCGATGGCGGAGCGCGGATACGGGCGGATCATCCACATCAGCTCGCAGCAGGCGCACCGCGCGTTCGTCCGGAGCGGCGCCTACGGCGCCTCCAAGGGCGGTCTCGAGGCGCTGGCGCGTTCCCAGGCCGAGGCGTGGTCGCCGCGCGGGGTGACCTGCAACCTGCTCGTGCCGGGCTTCGTCATGACACCGCTGAACGCGCGGCTGTCGTCGGACCCGGAGAAGGTGAGCGCCCTCGCCGCCCGCACGATGATCGGGCGCAACGGGCTCGCGGAGGACTTCGCGGGCGCGGCGGTCTTCCTGGCGAGCGCGGCGTCCGCCTACGTCACCGGGCAGTCGGTGTTCGTCGACGGCGGACTGTCCGTCCACTGAGCCCTCCCTCCGCGTCCGCCGGAGTCCCCCGAACGGAGAGCGGCCGACGGGCGATGGCCGGTGGCCGGTGTCACGCTGGGCACACAGGCCCCTCGGAAGGGATACATCGCCATGATCACGACGGAGTACGTCCCCGGCTCTCCCTGCTGGCTCGACCTGGGCGCTCCTGACGTCCGGGCCGCCGCCGGCTTCTACGGCGCCGTCCTCGGGTGGGACTACGAGTCCATGGGTGAGAGCGAGGACTTCGAGGGCGGGATGTTCAAGAAGGACGGCAAGACCGTCGCCGGACTCGGCAAGCTCACCGAGGAGGGCGCGCGACCGGCCTGGATGCTCTACTACAGCGTCTCCGACGCGGACGCCACGACGGAGGCCGTGCAACAGGCGGGCGGCACCGTACGGGTCGCGCCGATGGACCTCGACGACTGGGGCCGGATGGCCCAGTACAGCGACCCGCTGGGCGGCCAGTTCGCCGTCTGGCAGCCGGGCACGAACAAGGGCCTGGAGCTGGTGGACCAGCCGGGCTCGCTGTCGTGGACCGAGCTGTACACGACCGACGCCGCGGGCGCGCGGGAGTTCTACGGCTCCCTCTTCGGCTGGCAGTTCAGCGACATGCCGCTGCCGGGCGGCGCGGGCACGTACACCCTGATCACCCCCTCGGGGCTCTCCGAGGACCGGATGCACGGCGGGCTCATGCAGCTCGGCAAGGACGACCTGGCGCTGACGGGCGGGCGGCCGTACTGGCACCCGGTCTTCGCCGTCGACGACTGCGACGCCGCGGTGGCCCAGGTGACCGCGCACGGCGGCAGCGTGCAGATGGGTCCGGCGGACATGGAGGGCGTCGGCCGGCTCGCCGTCTGCCTCGACCCGGCGAACGCGGACTTCGTGGTGCTCGCCCCGTCCGAGGGCTGAACCGGGACGCGCACGCCCGGCCCGGCACCCAGACGGGCGTGCCGCCGCCGGTTTTCAGCGCCGCGGACCGCTGAACACCGGCACCCACCGCCTTGACGACCACCCCGGACAGAAGCGGGCACCGGGACCCCCGGCCACCGCCGAAACCTTCTTGCATATGATGCGCAAATGCGCGAGTACAGCATCAGGGAAGCCACGACGGCCGACATCGACGGGGCCCGGACGGTGATGCTCGACGCCGTGTACCGCGACTTCGGCACGGGTTACGTGCCGCACTGGCACGCCGACATCATCGATCCGGTGCCGTTCTACGTCACGCCGCCCCGGCACACCCTCCTGGTCGCCGTGGACGAGCGCGACGGGACGGTGGCGGCCACGGCGGCACTGGACGCACGCGGACCGGCCCACCCGCCGAATCCCCGCTGGCTGGCCGAGCGGTTCCCCTCGGGCGAGACGGCACAGCTGAGGCGGGTGTACGTGCGCCCCGAGCACCGGCGGCGCGGGCTGGCCCGGCAACTGGTGGACGGCCTCCTGGAGTTCGCCCGGGCCGACGGCGGTTACCGGTCCGTCTACCTGCACACCTACCCGCATTCCCCCGGCGCGATGGGGCTGTGGCGGGCGGTGGGCAAGGTGCTGTGCGACGAGCGCGCGGAGATTCCGGGCGGGGGCACCGGCGTCGTGCACTTCGAGATACCGCTCGCTTAACGACAATGGTATTCATATACATTATGAGAATCCCCCGCCGCCGGCTCTCCGCCGGTCTGCTGCTCCTGCCGCTGCTCTCCGGCTGTTTCGCGTCCGCCGGTGACGGCTCCGCCGAGACCTCGGACTCCTCCGGCTCCGGAGACGGCGGACGGCTGCGCGTAGCCCTGGCCTTTCCCCCGACGCAGAACTACTCGCCGTACGGGTACGACGCCTACAACCTGTCCCGGCTGGGTGTCGCCGAGGGGCTGACCCGCCTGGACGCCAACGGCACGGCGGTACCCGCGCTCGCCGAGTCCTGGAGCAGCGAGAAGGGCGGCGAGAGCTGGCTGTTCACCCTCCGGGACGCGAAGTTCCAGGACGGCGAGGACGTCACCCCCGATGCCGTCGCCTCCGCCCTCACACACGCCGCCGCGGCGAAGCCGTCGCCTACCGCGATATCCGGTGTGAAGCTGACCGCCGAGGCCGTCGGCGGGAACCGGGTGCGGGTCGCCACCGGCGGAGCCGACCCGGTGCTGCCGCTGCGGCTGACCAACCCCAGCCTCGCGGTGTTCTCCCCGAAGGCCTACGGGAAGAAGGGCGTGGTGAGCGCGGTCGGCACCGCCACCGGCCCCTTCGAGCTCACCGGGGTCACCGGTGACCGGTCGGCCGTGCTGAACCGTTTCGACGGGTACTGGGGCGGCCGGGCCCAGGCCTCGGGCGTCGACGTCAGGTACGTCTCCGACGGCACGGCCCGGGCCAACGCCCTGCGCACCGGGGACGTCGACATCGCCGAGGCGGTCCCCGTCGCCCAGGCCGCCTCCCTGGGCAAGGGCACCGTCCACACGTCGGACACCGCCCGGAACACCAGCCTGTACCTCAACACCGGGTCCGGCGCCTTCGCCAACGCCGGACTGCGCGCCGCCGCGCGTGAGGCGGTCGACGGCGCGACCGTCGCCAAGGGTGTCTACGAGGGGTCGGCCGAACCCGCGCAGGGCATCTACGGTCCGGCCCTGACCTGGGCCGCGGGCAAGCGCCTCCAGCCGTCCGGGCGGGCCGCGGCCACCGACCCCGACGGCAAGAGCATCACCATCGCCAGCTACAACGACCGGCCCGAACTGGCGGAGACCGCCCAGGTGCTGCAACAGCAGCTGGAGAAGGCCGGGTTCGAGGTGAAGCTGGAGGTGCGGACGTACGCGCGCCTCGAAGGGGATCTGCTGGACGGGAAGTTCGACGCCGCCGTCGTCGCCCGCAACATGATGACGGACACCGGCGACCCGGTCACCGTGCTCGACAGCGACTTCACCTGCGACGGCTCCTACAACCTGGCGTTCCTGTGCGACCGGGACGTCGACCGGCTCGTCGCGACCGCCCGGGCCGAGTCCGACCCCGCGAAGCGGCAGGACGCCGCCATGAAGGCGGAGGCCGCGATCCTGGGTACCGACGCGGTGATCCCGCTGGTGCATCTGAAGGCCGTCACAGGGGTCCGGGCGTCCGTGCGGGGCGCTCGACTCGACCCGTACGAGCGTGAGTTCGTCGGCGTGGGGACGCGGCCCTGAACACCGAGACCTCCCTCCCGACCCGGGGTCCGACCGCCCTGCGCGTCCTCGCGCGGGGCGGTGGCCCGACGCTGGCATGGCGGGCCGTGCTGACGGCCGCCCTGGTGGGCGCGATCGGCCTGCTTCCGTGGCTGGCGCGCACCGACCCGGCGCTGACCGTCCTCAAGGCCCGCTCCGCGGAGCGCGATCCGGCACCGGAGACCCTGCGCGCGATCCGCGCCGAACTCGGCCTGGTAGACGGGCCGTGGGTCCTGCTCGGCCGCTGGCTGGGCGGCCTGCTGCGCGGAGACGCGGGATCGTCCTGGGTGTCCGGCGCCCCGGTGCTGCCGGGCGTCGTGCAGGCGCTCGGCGTCTCGCTGCTGCTGATGTCGGGGGCCCTGGTGGTCGCCGCGGGTACCACCGCCGCCGTCTGCGCCCCCACCCTCCGGCTGGGCGCGCGGGGCCGTCTCGGTGCGCGTCGTCCCGGCGGGACGGTGACGGCCGTGCTGGCCTCGCTGCCCGAGTTCCTGGTCGCCTCGGTGCTGGCCTCGGTGATCGCCGTGCAGCTGGGCTGGCTGCCCGCGCTGGGCTGGTACGGCCCGCAGTGGATGGTGCTGCCCTCGCTCGCCCTCGGCCTGCCCGCCGGCGCGGTCCTGGGCCGGATGCTCGACGACCTGCTGCCCGGCGCTTTCGCGGAACCCTGGGCCATGGCGGCCGCGGCGCGCGGTGTTCCGCCCAGGTCGCTGGCCCGGCAGGCGGTGCGTCGCTGCGTGCCCGGACTGCTGCCGAACCTGGGGCTGTTCGTGGTCGGGCTGACCGGTGGATCGGTCGCCGTCGAGCAGGTCTTCGACATCCCGGGCCTCGGCCGGCTCACCCTGCACGCCGCACTCGCCCAGGACCTGCCCGCCCTGCAGACCGGCACACTCGCCCTCGTCCTGCTCGCGGCGGCCGCGGGGCTCCTCGCCCGGACCGCCACCCGGCTGCTGATCGGACCGGCGCTGCGCGACGGCGCCCTGCAGTCCCTGCACCGGCCCCGGCCCCCCGCAGCCCGGACGCTCCCGCTGCTGTACGGAGGGCTGCTGGCCGCCGTCATCGGGGCCGGTCTTCCCCGCGACCCGCTCGCCCTGGACACACTCGCCCGGCTTCAAGCCCCCTCCCCGGAGCACCCCTTCGGCACGGACGCGCTCGGCCGGGACGTCCTCGCCCGGATCTCCCACGGGGCGGTGACCACCCTCGGCACCGCCCTCGCGGTGAGCGCCGCCGCCCTCGTGGCCGGGCTGCTGCTGGGGCTGCTGCCGCGGCTGTCCGGGCCGCTGGCCGACACGCTCAGTGCCGTACCGCCCGTACTGGCCGGGCTGCTCGTCACGGGCATCGCCGGGAGCGGGCCCTGGACGCCCGCGCTCGCCGTGGCCGTCGTGGCCTGGACCCCGCTCGCCACGCACACCTCCTCGCTGCTGCGGCAGGAGCGTGCGACGACCCATCTGGTCGCCACCCGGGCGCTGGGCGCAAGCCGCTGGTACCTGCTCCGGCACGAGCTGCTGCCCGCCGTCGTGCCCCCGGTCGCCCGGCACGCCCTGCTCCGGCTCCCGGGCGTCGCGCTGAGCCTCGCCGCGCTCGGCTTCCTCGGCCTGGGCGCCCAGCCGCCCTCCCCCGAGTGGGGCCTGCTGCTCGCCGAGAACCAGCCCTACGCCGAACGGGCCCCGTGGGCCGTCCTCTTCCCGGCCGCCGCACTCGCCCTGCTCGGGGCGCTCGCGGTGACGGCCGCGGGCGGGGTACGGCTGCGGCGGCGGCGCACACGGCCCGCGAGTCCCGTCGCGCCACCCGTGGACCGGGACGTGCCGGCCCCGCGACGGCACCCGGATCGCCCCGACGACCTTCTGACGCCCGTGTCCGCCTCACAGACAGTCGAACGATGACCGACCCCGTCTCCCGGGTGCCCGCCCGCAAGGCCCCCCGTACGATCCACGCCGGAAGCCGCGACAGCACCTGGCGTCTCATCAGACGCCTGTCGCCGCTGCCGCGGCTGCTGATCCTCACCCAGCTCGCCTTCAACATCGGCTTCTACGCCGTCCTGCCGTTCCTCGCCGAGCATCTCGGCACCGCGATCGGCATGGCGGGGTGGCTGGTCGGGTTCGTGCTCGGGCTGCGTACCTTCAGCCAGCAGGGGCTGTTCGTGGTCGGCGGCCTACTCGTCGACCGGTTCGGGGTGCGGCCGGTCGTACTGGCGGGCTGCGTCCTGCGGATCGCCGGGTTCGCGTGGCTCGGCTTCGCGGAGACGAGCGGGGCCGTGATCGGTGCGGTGCTGGTGATCGGTTTCGCCGCGGCGCTCTTCTCCCCCGCCGTGGAGTCCGAGGTGGCCCGCCAGGCGGTCGTGTGGGAGGAGGACGGGCACGGCCCGCGCACCCGGGTCCTCGCCCTGTTCAGCGTGGCGGGCCAGGTGGGTGCTTTCGTGGGGCCGTTGCTCGGCGCGCTGCTGCTCGGCGTCGACTTCCGCACCGCGTGTCTGGCCGGGGCCGGCGTCTTCGTGCTCGTCCTCGCCGGGCACCTGTGGCTGATGCCGCAGCACATCCCCGGCCGGGTCCGCGTCCGGGAGCGGGGCGGGGTCCGCACCCTGCTGCGCGACCGCCGCTTCCTCGCCCTGTGCTGTGCGTACGGCACCTATCTGCTCGCCTACAACCAGCTGTATCTGGCCCTGCCGGACGAGGTGCAGCGCGCGGCGGGCTCCCAGGCGCCGTTGTCCTGGCTCTTCGCGCTGTCCTCGGTGCTGGTGGTGTTCACCCAGCTGCCGGTGACCCGCTGGGCGGGCGACCGGCTGGATCTGCGCCGCTCCATGACCGCGGGGCTGCTGCTGATCGCGTCCGGCTTCGCGGTGGTGGCCGCGGCCCGGCCCGCCGGCTGGACGGGCACGGCCGGGCTGCTCCCGGCCGCGGGCTTCGTGATCTTGCTCACCGTGGGGCAGATGCTGGTCGTGCCCGCCGCCCGCGCCTGGGTGCCCGACCTCGCCGAGGAGGGCCGGCTCGGGCTCTACACGGGTGCGCTGTCGTCCGTCTCGGGCCTGATCGTCCTGGCCGGCAGCGCGGCCACCGGCTTCCTGCTCGACCTGGGCCTGCCGACCGCCGTGCCGTGGCTGGCCCTGGCGGCCGTACCGGCCCTGGCGGTGGCCCTGTTGCCGCACCGGGAGAAGGGGACGGGCGCGGCGGTCTGACACCGTGCCGGCCTTCCGGGGCGACCGGGCGCCGTGAGTGTCACCCCGGCGTGCGACTCTTTCGCTCCGGGATTTCCCTGCCGGACCGTGCGAGGACACCGCTGCGGAGATCGGCGGTCATGCCGCGCCAGTATCCTGGGTCGGCTGCGGCACCCCCATCAATCCCCGCGCAGCAGCGGGGAGTTCGGCCTGCGGCGACGACCTTCCCCTATGCGTGAGACGAGGACGAGTGCTGCTAGCGGGCCGCTACCGGCTGGATGTGGAGATCGGGCGCGGTGGAATGGGAGAGGTCTGGCGTGCGTACGACGAGACGCTCGCCAGAGCAGTGGCCCTCAAGCTGCTGCTGCCCCAGGACACCGACGCCACGGCGGCCTCCCGGTTCCGTCTGGAGGCTCAGACCGCCGGACGGCTCAACCACCCCAACGTGGTCGGTGTGCTGGACTTCGGTGAGTTCGACAACCGGCTGTATCTGGTGATGGAACTGGTCGAGGGCGACAGTCTCGCCGGGGTGCTGACCGGCTCCGGCGCGCTGCCCGCCGAGCGGGTGGCCCTGCTCGCCGCGCAGGCGTCCGCGGGGCTCGCCGCCGCGCACGCGCAGGGCATCGTGCACCGGGACGTCAAACCGGCCAACCTGCTGCTGGACGCGGGCGGCACGCTCAAGATCGGGGACTTCGGCATCGCGCGGTTCCTCGACGACCCCGGCGCGGCGCTCACCGCCACCGGCCAGATCATCGGCACCGGCCTCTACCTCGCGCCCGAGCGGGCCCTGGGCAAGCCCGCGGGGCCCGCCTCCGACATGTACTCCCTGGGCTGCGTGCTCTACCAGCTCCTCAGCGGGCGCCCGCCGTTCGAGGCCGACACCGCGGTCGCCCTGCTCCACCAGCACCTCGACTCGGCTCCGGTGCCGCCGCGCGAGCTCGGTGTCGCCAATCTTCCGCCGGCGTTCGAGAGCTATCTCCTCGGTCTGCTCGCCAAACAGCCCGAGGACCGTCCCACCGCGCAGCAGGCCGCCGAGTGGTTCGCCCAGGGCGCCTGGCGGGGCCTGCCCGAGCCGCTGCCGGAGGTCTCGCCGCCGCCGCGGCCGAACACCGCGTCCCGCGCGATGCCCGCCGGGCCGGGACCGTACGCGACCGCCGAGACCGGCAGCCCGACCACCTACGCGCTGCCCGCCACCACGGGCCACCGCACCGCCGCCCGGGCGGCCCAGGCGGGGCGTTCGGGCCGCTCGCGCGGCGGTCATGGCAACCGGTCGAAGCTGGCCGCGACGGCCGCCGCCGCGGCCCTCTTCGTCGCCGCGATGCTCATCGGCATGCGCTGGTTCTCGCCCGACACGACCGCGGAGGGCACGGAACCCGACGCGTCCCCGAGCGCGAGCAGCCCCGCCGCCACGCCGTCCACCGAATCCGCCACGCCCGATTCCTCCGATCCGCAGGCCGACCCGGCGGCCGGACCGGGTGCCGCCGACACGCCCGCCACCGGCACCGTGGCCGATGTCACTCCGTCAACGCCGCCCCCTTCCCCGACGCCGTCCGCCTCCGCGCCGGGTGCCGCCACTCCGACGGAGGAAGCGGTCGACGGCGGCCCGCAGCAGCCGGAGCCGGAGAAGCCGGGCCAGGCCGGGGACGACGGGGAGAGCGACGACGGCGGGGACGACGACTGACACGGCCCGGACGTCGCGCGGCGGCACGTGCGCGGATCGCTTGGACCAGCCGGGGATGCGCCGGTATGCGAACGGGCGCCCCCTCGCGCGCCCCTTGGGTGGCTTGTCATCGCCCTTATCCCGGCCTTATTGTCACCAGGCCTTGGTGAACGGGAAATCCGGTGTGATGCCGGTGCGGCCCTCGCCACTGTGAATCGGGAAGTCCGGCTCCGGCCCTCACGGGCAGCCACTGGGTCCTTGCGACCCGGGAAGGCGGAGTCCGGGCGGTGGTACCCGTCAGCCAGGAGACCGGCCAAGGCGCGTCAACCATCCACGAGGTGCTGGAGAGGGTCTGCTGAGCCATGCACATAGCCGAGGGTTTCCTTCCTCCGGCGCACGCGGTCGCCTGGGGCGTCGCGTCGGCGCCGTTCGTCGTCCACGGGGTCCGGTCGCTCACCCGTGAAGTGCGCGAGCACCCCGAGAGCACACTGCTCCTCGGTGCCTCCGGCGCCTTCACGTTCGTCCTGTCCGCCCTGAAACTGCCGTCCGTGACCGGCAGTTGCTCGCACCCCACCGGCACGGGCCTGGGAGCCATCCTGTTCCGGCCGCCCATCATGGCGGTGCTGGGCACCATCACCCTGCTCTTCCAGGCGCTGCTGCTCGCACACGGCGGCCTGACCACGCTCGGCGCCAACGTCTTCTCCATGGCGATCGCCGGCCCCTGGGCCGGATACGCCGTCTACAAGCTGCTGCGGCGCGCCAACGCGCCGCTGATGGTGGCGGTGTTCTCCGGCGCGTTCGTCGCCGACCTGTCCACGTACTGCGTCACCAGCGTGCAGCTGGCCCTCGCGTTTCCCGACCCGGGCAGCGGATTCCTGGGCGCGCTCGGCAAGTTCGGTGCCATCTTCGCCGTCACGCAGATCCCGCTCGCGGTGAGCGAGGGCCTGCTGACCGTGCTCGTGATGCGCCTGCTGGTGCAGTCCAGCAAGGGCGAACTGACCCGGCTGGGCGTGCTCCTCGCCGAGAGGCAGACCAGGACCGAGACGGAGGCGGTGGCCCGATGAGCAGGAACACGAAGATCAACCTGGTGCTGCTGTTCGTCGTGGTGGCGCTCGCGGTGCTGCCCTTGGCCCTCGGCCTCGGCGACCACAAGAAGGAGCCGTTCACGGGCTCCGACGGCCAGGCCGAGACGGCGATCACCGAACTCAAGCCGGACTACGAGCCGTGGTTCTCACCGCTGTACGAGCCACCGTCCGGCGAGATCGAGTCGGCCCTGTTCTCCCTCCAGGCGGCCCTCGGCGCCGGTGTCCTCGCCTACTACTTCGGCCTGCGCCGGGGCCGCAGGCAGGGCGAGCAGCGGGCGCTGGAGCGGGAGGCCGACAGCGCGCTTCCCGGCGCCGCCGGGAAGTCCACCGCGGAACGGGACTGAGCCCGGGTGCTGCCGATCGACGCGGCGGCGCACAGCAGTCGCTGGCGCCGCCGCCATCCCGTGGACAAGGCCGTGCTCGGGCTCGGTCTCACCGTGCTCGCGATCTCCCTGCCGCCCTGGCCGGGCGCCGCCCTGGTCCTCCTGACGGCACTGGCGGTGCTGCTGGGGCCGGCCGGTGTGCCCGGACGGCGGTTGTGGCGGGCCTACCGGGTGCCGCTGGGCTTCTGTGTGACCGGCGCGCTGACGCTGCTCGTCCAGGTGGGCGGGCCAGGCGGGTTCGCCTCCCTCGCCGACGACGGGCCGGTGCGGGCCGGGGAGTTGCTGCTGCGGACCTCGGCGGCCTCCCTGGGCGTGCTGCTGTTCGCCTTCACCACGCCCATGTCCGACCTGCTGCCCCGACTGGTCCGGGCCGGGATTCCCGCGGCGGTCGTCGACGTCGCGCTCGTGACGTACCGGATGAGCTTCCTGCTGCTGGACTCGATGCGGCGCATCAGGGAGGCCCAGGCGGCCCGGCTCGGGCACACCGGCCGGGGCGCTCAGTGGCGTTCCCTGGCCGGGCTCGGCGCCACCGCGTTCGTCCGGGCCTTCGACCGGGCCGGCCGGCTCCAGGCCGGGCTCGCCGGACGCGGCTACGACGGCACCCTGCGGGTCCTGGTGCCCGAGGCCCGGGTCTCCGTCCGCTTCACGGCGGCCAGTTGCGCGCTGCTCGTCGCGCTGGCCGTCCTCACCCTCGTACTGGAAAGGCCGCTGACATGAGCGAGCCCGCCCTCGTCGCCCTGCGGGGCGCGTCCTTCGCCTACGAGGACGGCCCGACCGTGCTCAGCGGCCTCGACTTCGAGATCCGCGAGGGCCGCGCGCTGGCGCTGCTCGGCCGCAACGGCAGCGGCAAGACCACGCTGATGCGACTGCTCAGCGGCGGGCTGAAGCCGCACGAGGGGCGGCTGACGGTCGAGGGTCAGCCCGTGGCGTACGACCGCAGGGGGCTGACCCGGCTGCGGACGACCGTGCAGCTGGTGGTGCAGGACCCCGACGACCAGCTGTTCGCCGCGTCCGTCGAGCAGGACGTCTCGTTCGGGCCGCTGAACCTCGGCCTGGACGACACGCAGGTACGGGCGCGGGTGGCGGAGGCGCTCGCCGCGCTGGACATCGCGGCCCTGGCCGACCGGCCGACCCATCTGCTGTCCTACGGACAGCGCAAACGCACGGCCATCGCGGGTGCGGTCGCCATGCGACCGCGCGTCCTCGTCCTGGACGAGCCCACGGCCGGACTCGACCCCGACGGCCAGGAGCGGCTCCTCACCACCCTCGACGGGCTCCGTGCCGCCGGCACCACGGTCGTGATGGCCACCCACGACGTCGATCTCGCCCTGCGCTGGGCCGACGACGCGGCGCTCCTCACGCCGTCCGGTGTCCGCACCGGGCCCGCGGCCACGGCACTGGCCCGCACGGATCTCCTGCGGGAGGCGGGGCTGCGTCTGCCGTGGGGCGCCGCGGTGACGGAACTTCTGCGGTCCCAGGGGCTGTTGACCGAAACGGAGCGGGGTCCGCGTACACCGGACGAGCTCGCCGTGCTCGCGGGAGGGTGGTTGGGGGCGTCGGGCGGGTGAGAGTCCCGCGGCGGTGAGCACGGCCCGTCCCGGCGCGGGCAGGCCTCCCGCCGTGGCGCGGCGCCGGCCGAAACGCGCTTGTCCGGTGCCGCCGCGCGGCACTACGTTGCCGAGGTGGATCTCTTCTCCCGCACCTGGACGGCATTGCGCGCGGCGGTGGCCGACCTCTCCGACGAGGACTTCGGGCGGCCCTCCGGCTGCACGGGCTGGCTGGTGCGGGACCTGGTGTGCCACCTGATCGTGGACGCCCAGGACGTCCTGATCACCCTGGCCACCCCCTCCGACCGGGAACCGACCCGTGACGCGCTGACGTACTGGGACGTCTCCGGCACCCCGCCGACCGGTGACGACCCGCTCGACGCGCTGACCGTCCGGCTGGCCGCCGCGTACGAGGATCCGGGTCTGCTGAAGTTCCACCTGGACGACGTGGGCTCCGCCGCCGGGCGTGCGGCCCTGCTCGCCGACCCGGCCGGCCGGGTCGGCACCCGTGACGAGATCCTCACCGTGGGCGACTTCCTCTCCACCTATGTCCTGGAGTGGACGCTGCACCACCTCGACCTGATCGCCCACCTGCCGGGCGCGCAGCCGCCGCCCGCGGAGGGGCTCGTCCGGTCCCGGGAGATGCTGGAGCGGATCGCGGGGAGCCCGTTCCCGGACTCCTTCACCGATGTGGACGCACTGCTGATCGGCACCGGGCGGCGCGTGCCGACCGGGGCGGAGCAGGCCGGGCTCGGTGACCTGGCCTCCAGGGTGCCGCTCTACCTGGGCTGACTTCGCGGTCGCGAAGGGGTGGTGCGCAGGGCCGCCGTCGGACGGCTCCGGCCGGGGTGGGAGCATGGCCGCATGGACATCCGCCGCAGGAACAACGTCAACGTCATCGGCCCCGACGGCGCGCCGGTGCTGCTCCTGGCACACGGGTTCGGCTGCGACCAGAACATGTGGCGGCTGGTGGTACCGGCGCTGGCCGAGCGCTACCGGGTGGTGCTGTTCGACTACGTCGGCTCCGGCGGCTCGGACCTCGCGGCGTGGAGCGAGGAGCGGTACTCCTCGCTCCAGGGGTACGCCGCCGACGTGGTCGACGTCTGCGAGGAGCTGGACCTGCGGCAGGCGGTGTTCGTGGGGCACTCGGTCAGTGCCATGGTCGGAGTGCTGGCGGCGCAGGCCGCGCCGGAGCGGATCGGGGCGCTCGTGATGGTGACCCCCTCGCCCTGCTACATCGACGACGAGGGCTACCGCGGCGGCTTCAGCACGGAGGACATCGACGAGCTGCTCGCCTCGCTGGAGGCGAACTACCTGGGCTGGTCGTCCGCGATGGCCCCGGTGATCATGGGCAACCCGGAGCGGCCGGAGCTGGGCCAGGAACTCACGAACAGCTTCTGCGCCACCGACCCCGACATCGCCCGGGTCTTCGCCCGTACGACCTTCCTCACCGACAGCCGCGAGGACCTGAAGGGCGTGGCCGTGCCGACCCTCGTACTGGAGTGCGAGCAGGACGCCATCGCACCCCGTGAGGTCGGTGCCTACGTGCACGCGGCGATCCCCGCCTCCCGCCTGGTCACGCTCGATGCCACCGGGCACTGCCCGCAGCTCAGCGCGCCGCAGGCCACCACCGCGGCGGTCCTCGACTTCCTGGACTCCCTGAAGTGATGTGTCGCACGGGCGGCGTGCCGGAACCCACCGGGACAGGGGGCGAGGCGAGCACGGACGCGGCGTTCACCGCGCTGCTGGAGGACAGCGCGGAGGACCTGTACGAGTCCGCCCCCTGCGGCTACCTGTCCACGATGATGGACGGCACCATCGCCAAGATCAACAGCACGCTGCTGGACTGGCTCGGCCTGGAGCGTGAGGCCGTCGCGGGTCGCAAGCGCTTCGCGGATCTGCTCACCATCGGCGGGAAGCTGTACCACGAGACGCACTTCGCTCCGCTGCTGCGCATGCAGGGCGAGGTGCGGGGCATCGCCCTGGAGATACGGCGCCAGGAGGGCGGCCCGCTGCCGGTGCTGGTCTCGGCGGTGATCAAGTACGGCACCGAGGGCGAGCCCCTGCTGAACCGGATCACCGTCTTCGACGCCTCGGACCGCCGCGCCTACGAGAAGGAGCTCCTGCGCCGGCGCCAGGAGGCCGAGCGGGCCCGCGCCGAGGCGGACGAGGCCCGGCGCCAGGCCGAGGCCGACCGGGCCAGGCTGGCCGACGCCCTCGCCGTCCTGCAGCGTTCCCTCGTGCCGGACTCGCTGCCCGCCGTACCGGGCCTGGAGACGGCCGTGCACTACCACACGGCGTCGCCGGACCAGCTCGGCGGCGACTTCTACGACCTCTTCCCCGTGGCCGGTGGCCGGTGGGCGTTCTTCCTCGGCGACGTGTGCGGCAAGGGCCCCGAGGCCGCGTCCCTCACCTCGCTGACCCGCTACACCCTGCGTGCCGCCGCCCACCACGACCCGGATCCGGCGTCGGCGCTGAGCACGCTGAACGCCGTCCTGCACGAGCGGTACACCGGCGACGGCAACCCCCGGTACTGCACCTGCATCTTCGGGACGGTCGAGCCGGGCGGCGAACACGGACGCGCCGTGGTGCGCCTCGCCTCCGGCGGCCACCCGCCGGCCCTCGTCCTGCGGGCGGACGGCCGAGCCGAATTCCTGCCGACCCCCGGCGGCCTGCTCATCGGCGTCGTCCCCGGCGCGCCGATCGGCACGGCCGAGACCGTCCTGGAGCCCGGTGAGACGCTGGTGCTGTACACCGACGGCCTCACCGAGGCCCGCGTCGGCCCCGGCCGCGACGACCTGTACGGCGAGGACGCCCTGCACGCCTTCGCCACCGATCACGCTCCCGCCGCACCGCACGAGGTGATCACCGCCCTCACCGGGTTGCTCGATGGCTTCGGCGACGGTCTCGACGACGACACCGCGCTGCTCGCCCTCGGCGTTCCCGCCACCCCTTCCGTCACAGCCCCTACAACGAGTCACACCTCATGAACCCGCTCACCATCAGACAGCTCGACACCACGACGGGGCCCGTTCTGCACGTGGCCGGCGACCTGGACTACGACCAGGCTCCCGTCCTGCGCGGCCGGCTCGACCATCTGCCCCTGTCGCCCGGGCATTGCCTGGTCCTGGACCTGTCGGGCCTCTCGTTCTGCGACTCCTCGGGCATCACCGCCCTGCTCGCGGCCCGCCAGCACGCCCTGGCCGCCGACGCCGACATCGCCCTGGCCGCCGTACCGGCGAACCTGCTACGCGTCCTCACCCTCGTCGGCCTCGACCAGGTCTTCACCCTGTGCCCGGACTCCAGCGCCGCGTCATGACCCGTGCCGGAGGGCGGGCCGGACGAACACCGGCTTGAGGTGTTTCTCCGGCAGCGCGGCCGGGAGGTCCTCCCAGTCGATGACGTGGGACACCACCTTCCCGGGATCGACCGTGCCGGAGGCGGCGAGTGCCAGGGCGTCGGGGAGGTGGGCGCGCACGCTGTCGCGGGCGACGCGCAGGGTGACGCCGGTGAGATACATGTCGAGCAGGGGCAGCTCGCCGGGACGGAAGTGGTTGCCCGCGCTCTCGCAGATCCCCTCGGGCGTCAGGCACCTGACGGCGAGGCCGAGCTGGTCGACGCGGCCGGTCGCCTCGACGGCGATGTCGCAGCTGTGCGGCAGGGGCTCCAGGGTCTCGGCGGTGGTGGCGCCGAAGGCCCGGGCGAGGGCGCGGTGTTCGGGGTCGGGGTCGACGTAGAGGACGTCGGAGGCGCCGAGCGCGCGGGCGATGTCGCAGACGTAGAGGCCGATGCTGCCGCGGGCCACGACCAGGACCCTGGCTCCGGGGCGCGCCGTGAGGTGCGGGGCGACCAGGCGCCAGGCCAGGGACCAGTTGTCGCTCGCGGAGGCCAGGGCGACGGGGTCGAGGCCGTCGGGCAGCGGAACCAGCATGGCGTCGGCGTAGGGCACGCGGACCAGGTCGGAGAAGAGGCCGCCCCAGCTGCCGCCGATCGGCGCGCCGTACATGGCCATGTAGGGCACGGTGGTGCAGTGCGCGGTCAGCCCGGTCCGGCAGCGGTCGCAGGTGCCGCAGTTGATGGACCAGGGGACGACGACGAGATCGCCGGGGGCCACGGCGGTGACGGCGTCGCCGGTCTCCACGACCCGGGCGACGCACTCGTGGCCGAGGGCGAAGGGTGGTTCCACGCTGTATCCGATGTGCGGCTTCCGCCGCGTGGCGTGACCGGCGAGGATGGCGGAGTCCACGTCACAGGGGGTGGCGGCCACCGGGGCCACGATCGCCTCGCCGTCGGACCGGAGCTTCGGGTCGGGCACTTCGCGCCATTCGACGGTGCGCCGGGCGATGTAGGTCAGTTCACGCATCGGCCCTCTGTCCCTTCGCGAGGGCGACGAGGTCGGCGTGGCGGACGACGGAGCCGCCGGCGCCCCAAGTGCCGTCGGGCTGTTCGTGCACCAGGACCCACACGCGCGGGGCGTCGTCCGGGGCGAGTCCGGCGGCGGCCAGGACGGTCTTCGTCACCTCCTCGACCAGGCCTGCCGTGCGGCGCTCGGACAGGGCGCCCTGCGGGACGGTGACCTCCACCAGAAAGCGCAGCGCGTCGTCCTCGGCGGTCGTCTGGGCGCCTTCGGGTAGTTCGACGAGGTAGCTCCACGCCTGGGAACGGAAGAACGCCGTGTCGGGTGTGCCCTCCCAGCGCAGCAGCGTCGCGGCGAGGTCGCGCCGGACGCTGCCGCGGCCCTCCTCGGTCAGGGCACCGGCGGGAGCGGTGAGCCGGATCATCGGCATGGGCAGACCTCTCTCTTCGTGCGTCGTCTCGGCCGACGCCGCTCTATGACAGTCGTTATAAAGCACGGCCACGCTAGACTATGACGGCTGTTATAGCCAGTGGGGTCAGAAGGGACCGTGCACGTGACCAAGTCCAGTCCGACGGCGCGCGAGCGGATCGTGGCCGGTGCGGCCGACATGATCAGCCGGCGCGGTCTGAACGCGACGAGCATCCGCGAGACGGCCAAGCACGCCCGGGCGCCGCTGGGCTCGACGTACCACTACTTCCCCGAGGGCAAGCAGCAACTGGCCACCGAGGCGGTGCGCTTCACGGGGGCCTGGGCCGCGCGCAGCCTGCGCAGGGAGCTGGAGGCGGGGCCGGTCGCCGGACTGCGGGCCTTCCTCGCCCTGTGGCGCGCGATCGTGGTGGACAGCGACTTCAGGGCGGGCTGCCCGGTCCTCGCCGTCTCGATCGAGGAGCCCCCGGCCGACGAGACGCCCACCGCCCTGGCGGCGGCCGCCGAGGTGTTCGAGGAGTGGGAGGGCCTGCTGGCCGGCTCACTGCGCGAGCACGGCGTCGAGACCGAGCAGGCGGCCCAGCTCGCGACGCTGATCGTCGCGGCGGTCGAGGGAACGGTGGCCATGTGCCGCGCCAAGCGCAGTACGCAGCCGATGGACCACACGGCCGCCCAGCTCCAGGCACTCATCCTCGGCGCGATCACCGACTGACCGCCCCGGCTTCGCAGGAGCCCGTAACAGTCACTCCACCACACCCCGGAGGGCTCCGCGGGCTCGCCCCGGCGTACGGGCACCCGGCCGCCGCGCCTCCTGGCGCTCCCCGGACACCTCCGCCCGGCCGGAAAACGCTTGGACTGCGCGGCCGGCATCGCGGGACACTTCCGGACTCGACCCGAAACCTCACACATCCGTTGCTGCGATGGCCCCTGCCCGCACGCGCGGCGTGGCGGGCAGCCACAGAACGACACAGGGGTGGGATGGAAACGCCGGAAACACACAGGGTATTACCGGGGAAGCGCTCGGTGCTTCTCGCACTTCGCTACTACGGACGGGAGTTGTCCCGGCTGCGCCGGTGGACGGCACCGACGATGCTGCTCTCGGCGCTGGGCAACATCGGAATCAACTACGTCGCGCCGCTGATCGTCGCCAAGCTCGTCGCCGACATCGCCGGGAACAAGGACGTCACGGCCGGCTCGGCACTGCCGTACGTGCTCGGCTTCGCGGGTGTCCTGCTGGCCGCGGAGACACTGTGGCGCGTCGCGCTGCACTGCCTCACCCGACTCGACGCCCTGGGCATCGAGCACCTGTACGTGATCGGGATGGACGAACTGTTCGCCAAGGACGCCGCGTTCTTCCACGACAACTTCGCCGGTTCGCTGACCAAACGTGTCCTCAGCTTCGCCTCCCGGTTCGAGCAGTTCGTCGACACGCTGACCTTCCAGGTCGTGGGGAGCTTCGTGCCGCTGGTGTTCGGGGCGGTGGTGCTGTGGCGCTACGAGCCGCTGCTCGTCGTCGGCCTGCTGGTGATGATCGCGTTGACGGCGGTGCTGGTCGTGCCGCTCGTGCGGCGCCGCCAGGCGCTCGTGGACCAGCGTGAGGAGGCGATCGCCCGGGTGTCGGGCCATGTCGCCGACAGCCTGGTGAACATGGACACGGTGCGGGCGTTCGCCGCGGAGCGGCGCGAGGCCGCCGAGCACCGCTCCCGGGTCGCGACGTCCCGCCGGCTCACCATGCGGTCGTGGGACTACGGCAACCTGCGCATCGACACGGTGGTCGCGCCGATGTCCGTGCTGACCAACGCGATGGGCCTGCTCCTCGCGGTGACGCTGGGCGGCGGCACGCACGGGGTGGAGGCGGTCGTGGTCGCCTTCGCCTACTACAACAACGCGACGCGGATCATGTTCGAGTTCAACCAGATATACCGCCGGCTGGAGGGCTCGATGACGGAGGCCGCGCAGTTCACCGAGCTGCTGCTGACGCCGCCGACCGTGCTCGACCCGCCGGACCCGGAGCCGCTGCGGTCCCGGGCCGCCGACGTCCGCTTCGAGAAGGTGACCTTCGCCCACCGGGGCGCCCGGCCGCTGTTCGAGGGACTCGACCTGGCCGTGCCGAGCGGGGCGAAGATCGGCCTCGTGGGCCGGTCCGGCGGCGGCAAGACCTCGCTCACCCGGCTGCTGTTGCGGATGACCGACATAGACGGCGGCCGCATCCTGATCGGCGGCCAGGACATCAGCCGGGTGCGCCAGGCCGATCTGCGCGGGCGGATCGCGTACGTGCCGCAGGACCCGGCGATGTTCCACCGCAGCCTGCGGGACAACATCGCCTTCGCCCGGCCGGACGCCACCGACGCCGAGATCCTCAGGGCGGCCGAGGCGGCCCATGTCACGGAGTTCGCCGACGGGCTGCCGAACGGCTTCGACACCATGGTGGGCGAGCGGGGCGTCAAGCTGTCCGGCGGGCAGCGCCAGCGGGTCGCTCTCGCGCGGGCGATCCTGCGGGACGCGCCGATCCTGCTGCTCGACGAGGCGACCAGCGCCCTGGACTCCGAGAGCGAACTGCTGGTTCAGGAGGCGCTGTGGCGGCTCATGGACGGGCGGACCGCGCTGGTGGTGGCGCACCGGCTGAGCACGGTCGCCGGCATGGACCAGCTCGTCGTCCTCGACCGCGGCCGGATCGTCGAGCAGGGCACCCACCAGGAGTTGCTCGCGATCGACGGCGCCTACGCGAAGCTGTGGCAGCACCAGTCGGGCGGCTTCCTCGACGACACCTCCGGGCGGGCCGAGGTGCTGTAGCGCGCGGGCTCGCTCACTTCCGTCCGAGGGCCCGTGCCCGGGCCGCCAGGGCCTCCAGCAGAAGATCCACCGCCTGCTCGAAGGAGCTGTCCGCCATGGCGGGCAGCTCCTGCCGTACCCCGGTCAGGGACGGGTACGTGGCCGGATCGAGGTCCTGGTAGACGTCGCGCCACGACCGGCGGTCGGCCTCGCGCTGCTGCGGAGGCAGGGCCTGGAACGCCGCTTCCGCGGCGGCGTGGCTCAGCACGGTGTCGATGAAGGCCAGGTAGAGCCGTGCGGCGTCGGCCGGCGGGAAGCCCGCGGTGAGCAGCAGGCCGATGCCGGTATCGACGGCACAGATCTCGTTCCCGCGCCGGGTCACGCGGTGGGCCGCCATGGCCGCCGCTCGCGGATGGGCGAGGTATCCCGCGCGGACCCTGAGGGCCATCTCGCGCAGCGACGCCACCCAGTCGTCTCCCGGGTCGAAGCCGGCCATGGCGTCGCCGATGATCCGGTCGGCGATGGCGAGCACCAGGTCGTCGGTGCCGTGGAAGTAGCGGTACAGCGCGGTCGGGTCGCAGCCCAGGGCCGTGCCGAGCCGGCGCACGCTCAGCGCCTCGGGTCCGTGCTCGCCGATGAGCCGCAACGCGGTCTGCACGATCAGGTCCTCCGACAGCAGGACCCCCGAACGGGTCGGTCTCCGACGTCGGCGTTCCTGCGGAACACGGGTGGCCATGACCGGCACTCCTCTCCTCGCGCACCGACGGTCCGGCACACCGGCGGTCTCGCGGACCACGGTTCGCACGCACCGAGGGCCGGACGCACCGGCGGTCTCGCCCGCCGACGACTTCGCATGCCGACGGCTCGCGCTCGCCGGCCGTTTCCTCGCCCACCGCAGTGAACGACCCCCACCGCCTTACGTCAACAGGGTTGACCCAATGTGGTCCCCGGCGGTTCCATCACAGTCCCGCGCGGCTCTTCCCACCCCGTCCCCCGAGGAGCCCTTCATGTCGTCCGCACCTCCCCCGTCCCGCCCCGCGCTGCGCCGTTCCCTCGGCGTGGTCGACGGCGTCGCCATCGCCGCGTCCAGCACAGCGGCCACCACCAGCATCGCCATCGGCATGGGCACGATCGCCACGATCGTGGGCCTCCAGGCACCCGCGCTGCTGCTGCTGGCGTTCCTGCCGGTGCTGGGCATCGCCCTCGCCTACGCCCGGCTCAACCGCTCCGAACCCAACTGCGGCAACGGCTACACCTGGGTCGGCAGATCCCTCGGCCCCTGGCCGGGCTTCCTGACCGGCTGGGTCACGCTGGTCGGCTCGGTCATCTTCTGCGCCTACACCAGCGCGATCATGGGCTCGGTCGTGCTGGCCTTCGCCAACAAGGCCGGCCTGCGCAGCCTCGCCGGCATCACCCTCGACCCGACGTCCACGGGCGTCTGCACGACGGTCGGGCTGGTGATCCTGCTCGCCCTCACCGTCCTGGCCATCACCGGGGTCCGGGGCGCGACCCGGTTCCAGTTCGCCCTGCTGGTGTTCGAGTACGCGGTGCTGCTCGGCTTCTGCGGCTGGGCCCTGATCACCGGTGACCACGCAGTCTCCCTCTCCTGGTTCAACCCGTTCGAGATCTCCAGCGGCACCCACTTCGCCCAGGGCATGGTCCTGGCGGTGTTCTTCTTCTGGGGCTGGGACGCGGCGTTCAGCGTCAACGAGGAGACCAAGAACCCGGGCGACTCCGCCCGCGGCGGCCTCATCGCCCTGTTCGCGATGCTCGGCCTGTTCCTCTTCGCCTCGGTCGCCTTCCAGCGGGAGATGAGCCTGGCCGAACTCGTCCGCAACGGCCCGCAGGCCCTCCCCTACCTCGGGGAGAAGCTGGCCGCGGAGCCGTGGGCCACCCTGCCCCTGGTCGCCCTGATGTTCTCCGCCGTCGCCTCCGTGCAGGCCACGCTGATCCCCACCGCGCGAGGCCTGCTCGCCATGGGCCGCGACCGCACCATGGGCCCGCTGTGGACCCGGGTGCACCCGCACTACGGCACACCCGCCGCGGGAACGGCCGTCGTGATGTCCGTCGCCGCGATGATCGCCGTGCTCGCCTTCGCCATCCCCAAGCTCAGCGACATGCTGCTCGCCGCCGTCAACGCGATCGGCCTGATCGTGGCCCTCTACTACGGCCTCACCGCGCTCGCCTGCGCCGTGCGCTTCCGCTCCGCACGGCACGAGGGCGCGCGCGAGGCGCTGCTCGCCGTCGGCGTGCCCGCCGCGTCCGGGCTGGTGCTGCTGGGCCTGGGCGGCTACCTCGGATACTCGTACCTCACCATGAGCGACCACTTCGAACTGAGCCCGGACAACGGGTGGTTCATGTTCTCGCTGCCCGCCGTGATCGTGCTCGCAGGCCTCGGCATGGCCGCCGTCGCCAAGTACGTCCGGCGCTCCCCCTACTTCACCACCGGGCGCGGCACCGATGCCGAGGCCCTCACCCTGCCGATGGACCGCACGGCGGTCTGACCTCCATGGAGCTCACCCCCATGTCGCACCCCCCTGCCCCGGGATCCGCCGACCTCGTCCTCACCGGCGGTCCCGTGCACACCGTCGACCCGGCCCGCAGCCGCGCCACCTCGGTGGCCGTGCGCGGCGGGCGGATCGTCGCCGTCGGCCACGACGAGGTGCGCGAGCTGATCGGGCCGCGCACCGAGGTCGTCGACCTCGCCGGGAAGCTGCTGCTGCCGGGCTTCCAGGACGCCCACGTCCACCCGATGGGCGCGGGCCTCGAACTCGGCCTGTGCCATCTCGGCGACACCACCGACGCGGACGCGTACCTGCGCAGGATCGCGGTGTACGCGCGGGAGCACCCGGACGTCGAATGGATCACGGGGGGCGGCTGGTCGCTGGAGGCGTTCCCCGGCGGCTCCCCCACGGCCGCCGCCCTCGACGCGGTCGTCCCGGACCGCCCCGTCTTCCTGCCCAACCGCGATCACCACGGCGCCTGGGTCAACAGCCGGGCCCTGGAGCGCGCGGGCATCGACGCCCGGACCCCCGATCCCGCCGACGGCAGGATCGAGCGCGACGCCGGGGGCAACCCCACCGGGATGCTGCAGGAGGGCGCCGTCCACCTGGTGGGCCGGCTGGTGCCGGACCCCACGCCCAAGGAGCAGCTCGCCGGCCTGCTGCGCGCCCAGGCCGTGCTGCACTCCCACGGCGTCACCGCCTGGCAGGACGCCATCGTCGGCACGTACGCCAACCTGACCGACCCGGCCCCGGCCTACCTGACGGCCCTGGAACGGGGTCTGCTCACCGCGCGGGTCGTCGGCGCCCTGTGGTGGGACCGCGAGCGGGGCGCCGAGCAGATCGGCGAACTCGTAGCCCGGCGGGAGGAGCTGAGCCGGGACCGGTTCCAGGCCGGCACCGTGAAGATCATGCAGGACGGCATCGCCGAGAACCACACCGCCGCGATGCTGTCCCCCTACCTGACCGGCTGCGGCTGCACCTCGGACAACAGCGGCATCAGTTTCGTCGAGCCGGGTGAGCTGCGGAAGTACGTCACCGAACTGGACGCGCACGGCTTCCAGGTCCACTTTCACGCGCTCGGAGACCGGGCGGTGCGGGAGGCGCTGGACGCCGTGGAGGCCGCCCGGGACGCCAACGGCAACCGCGACACGCGGCACCACCTGGCGCACCTCCAAGTCGTCCACCCCGCCGACCTGCCGCGTTTTCGCGCGCTGGGCGCGAGCGCCAACCTGCAGATGCTGTGGGCCGCCCATGAACCGCAGATGGACGAACTGACCCTGCCCTTCCTGGGGGCCGAACGCGGCGCGTGGCAGTACCCCTTCGGGGATCTGCTGCGGGCCGGTGCGACCCTCGCCGCCGGCAGCGACTGGCCCGTCAGCAGCCCCGACCCGCTCCAGGCCATCCATGTCGCCGTCAACCGCGTCTCCCCCGAGGCCCCGGACGGCACCCCGGCCTTCTTCCCGGAACAGCGCCTCGACCTGGGTACCGCGATCGCCGCTTGCACGGCGGGCAGCGCCCATGTGAACCACCTCGACGACATCACCGGCAGCATCACCGTGGGCAAGGCGGCCGACCTGGTCGTCCTCGACCGCGATCCGTTCGCGGGTCCGCCCGAGGAGATCGCCGCCACCCGGGTCCTGGAGACCTTCGTCGAGGGCCGGCGGGTCCACGGCGGCGCCTGAACGTGGTCCAATGCTCCGGGGACGCTGCGTACGGAGGGGGATGACGCGCGGTGGGGTCGTCGGGGGACGGAGTCATGCGGTCCGTGCTGTGGGTGCTGGTCGCTCTCGTGGCGCTCGCCGTCGGAGCGGCGTCGGCCCACGAGGTCCGCGGGGCACTGGAACGCGAGAGGCAGTACCGCGGCGCGCCGGCGTGCTCCGCTGCTCCCGTGCGGGCGTCCGGGTGCGTGTGGGAGCAGGAGTTCACCGTACGGAGCGCCGCCCTGAACCGCGGCGAGCGGAGCGAGTCCCCCGAGGCGGAGCTGGTGCTGCCGTCCGGGGAGCCGTGGGAGGTGACGTTCCCGCGCACCGAGCCGGTGATGTCCGAAATGGAGCCGGACGAGAAGGTCGTCGGTGTGATCTGGCACGGGCGGATCGTCGAGGTGCGGGACGCCGAAGGCCGGCGGCAGCAGACGTCCGACGGGCCGGAGGGCCGGCCCGAGGACCGGCTGGGCGGTGCGCTGGCCGGCCTCTCCTTCGGCCTGGCGGGCCTGGTGGGCGGAGTGTGGCCGCTCTTCGCGCGGGGCGAGCCTCGTCACGTGGCGGCGGCGAAGATGGTGCGGTGGCACGGCGTCGGCCTGGGCGGCACGGCGATCCTGACGCTCTGGGCGCAGGCGGCCAACGGCTGGCCGCTGTGGGCCGTTCCGGCGATCTGGGGGCCGCTCGCACTGCTGATCCTGGCGTCCATGGCGGCCTTCGCCCTCGGCGCGCTGCGCGGCGAGCTGGACGGCCCGTCCGCCCCGCAGGAGCCGCAGCCGCATGTCTCGTGAGGGCGTGAGGTTCAGGTCTGCCGGGCGTGCACCGGACTGTGCGCGACATCGTCGGGGCACGGGCGGTGCGGCTGCGGGGCCCGCCGGTCACGCCGCCAGTCGTAGGCGGCGAGGACCAGGGACGCGGCCATGCCGACGAGCCCGGCGGCCATCGCGAGGAAGAGGGCGCCGCGGTAGTCGTCGCTCCTGCTGCCGAGGACCAGGTAGTAGAGACCGGGCAGCGCGGCGGTGCCCACCGCGGCACCGAGGCGCTGCCCGGTCTGCAGGGCGCCGCCCGCCGCTCCCGCCATGTGCACCGGTACGTCGCGCAACGTCATGGTGATGTTGGGGGAGATCACGCACCCGCCGCCCACGCCGCCGAGGAACAGGACCGGGGCGGCGAGCCAAGGCGCGATGTCGAGGGGCGCGAAGCGCAGCAGCAGTGCGGTGCCGCCCAGCCCGAGGAGCACGCCCGTGAGTCCGCCCACGGTGAGCAGCCGGCCGAGCCGGTCCACCAGCCGCCCGGACACCGCGGCCGCGAGGGCCGAGCCGAGGGCGAAGGGGGTCACGGCGAGGCCCGACTCGAGCGGGGAGAAGCCCAGGCCGTGCTGGTAGAAGAGGGCGAAGACCAGCCAGACGCCGCTGAAGCCGATGAAGTAGAGCGTGCCGACGCCCGCGCCGACGGCATAGCCGCGCACGGTGGTGAACAGCCGCGGATCGAGCAGCGGCTGGGTACCGCGGTCCAGCAGCCGGCGCTGCCACCGGATGAAGGCGAAAAGCAGCCCGGCACCGGCGAGGAACATCCACCACAGCCGGGCGAGGCCACCGGTCTCCGCCTGGACCAGTGGGTACATGAGCGCGAGGACGCCGAGGCCGAGAAGTACGACGCCGGGCAGGTCGAGGTGTTCCCGGCCGGAGCGCGGGGTGCGGGGCAGCAGGCTGCGGCCGAGGAGGACCGCGAGGATGCCGATGGGCACGTTGACGTAGAAGATCCACCGCCAGCCCTGGGCGCCTTCGGCCAGGGCGAGGATCAGGCCGCCGGTCAGGGGGCCGACGGCGGAGGAAATGCCGACGGTGGCGCCGAAGAAGCCGAAGGCCCGGCCGCGTTCGCCGCCCCGGAACATCTGCTGGATGAGCGCGGAGTTCTGCGGGGCCATGAAACCGGCGGCCAGGCCCTGGGCGAGCCGGGCCACCACCAGCAGGGTGATGTTCGGGGCCGCTCCGCAGGCCGCGCTGAAGAGTACGAAGCCGCCGAGGGCGATGAGGAAGATGCGGCGCCGGTCCAGGGCGTCGCCGAGGCGGCCCGCGGTGACGAGGGCGAGGCCGAAGGAGAGCGCGTAGCCGGACACCACCCACTGGACCTCGGCCGCGGAGGCGTGCAGCTGCTGCTGGATCGTGGGCAGTGCGACGGCCACGATCGACACGTCCAGCAGGCTCATGAAGCCGGCCACCAGCGTGACCCACAGGGCCCGCCACCGTTTGGGGTCGAGCTCGTACCCGTCCTCCCGCGCACCCTGGTCGTGGCCGCCCGCCGCTGACGCCGTCACTTGGGCTCCTCTCACCAGGAACGCACCCGGCGACTCAGGTTCCCCCGCCGGGGCGCGGGCACACACCCGTCCCGGAGATCCTCCCGGACGGCGCGGCGACCCGCCTCTCGCCCTGAGCACCCGTGCCTCACGTTCCGTGATCAAGCGGACGCCGCGCGAAGAGGTCTGTTTGAGCGCGCAAGATCTGTGCAGGCGTGGTGTTTGGGAATGCGAACGGCGAAAGGAACCACGTGATGGCGGAGACCGACAACGACGAGTCGGTGGATCCCGCGGCGGTGAGACGGCACCGGGTGCTGTTCCGGGCGATCGAGAAACGACGCAACCCGAAGCTGCGCCGCAGTGACATCACGGTGACCGACGACGCGGCGGTCAAGCGCGCCACCAAGGCCGCCGCCCTCGGCAACGCGATGGAGTGGTACGACTTCGGCATCTACAGCTATCTGGCGTCGACCATCGGGCGGGTCTTCTTCCCGTCCACCAACGACACCGCCCAGCTGCTCGGCTCCTTCGCGACGTTCGCGGTGGCCTTCCTGGTGCGTCCGCTCGGCGGCATGGTCTTCGGGCCGCTCGGGGACAAGGTCGGCCGCAAGCGCATCCTCTCCCTCACCATGATCATGATGGCGGTGGGGACCTTCGCGATCGGCCTGGTCCCCTCGCACGCCGCGATCGGCCTGTGGGCCCCGGCCCTGCTGATCTTCTTCCGGCTGGTGCAGGGCTTCTCGACCGGCGGTGAGTACGGGGGTGCCTCGACGTTCATCGCGGAGTACGCGCCCGACAAGCGGCGCGGCTTCTTCGGCAGCTTCCTGGAGCTCGGCACGCTCGCCGGCTACGTCGGGGCCTCCGGTCTCGTCGTCGTCCTGCAGATGCTCCTCAGCGACGACCAGATGCTGTCGTGGGGCTGGCGCGTGCCGTTCCTGGTCGCGGCCCCGCTCGGCCTCATCGGCCTCTACCTGCGCCTCAAGCTGGACGAGACGCCCGCCTTCCAGAAGCTGGAGGGCGGCCAGGCCAAGGCGAGCGAGGCGGCCGACGCCGTGGAGACCTCGGCGGCCGCCGACCTCGGCAAGATCTTCACCCGGTACTGGCGGCCGCTGCTGCTGTGCCTCGCGCTGGTCGCGGCGTACAACATCACCGACTACATGCTGCTGTCGTACATGCCGACCTACCTGTCCGAGGAGCTGGGCTACGGCACCAACCACGGGTTGCTGATCCTGCTCGTCGTGATGGTGCTGCAGATGTGCGTGATCAACCAGGTGGGGCGGCTCTCGGACCGCTTCGGGCGCAAGCCGCTGCTGATGGCGGGGATGCTCGGATTCCTGTTCCTCTCCCTGCCGTCGTTCCTGCTCATCCGGCAGGGCAGCGTCATCCTCATCACCCTGGGGCTGCTGCTGATGGGGCTCTCGCTCGTGGCGATGCTCGGCACCATGTCGGCGGCACTCCCGGCGATCTTCCCCACGCAGGTGCGCTACGGCTCGCTCTCGGTGGCCTACAACCTGGCGACCTCCATCTTCGGTGGTACGACTCCGCTGGTGATCACCGCTCTGATCGGCACCTTCGGCTCGACGCTGATGCCGGCGTACTACGCCATGGGCGCCGCGGCCATCGGTGTCATCGCCGTGTTGTGCATGCGCGAGACCGCCAACCAGCCCCTGGCCGGCTCCCCGCCGTCCGTGGAGACGCAGGCGGAGGCGGAGGAACTCGTCCAGGCGCAGTCCCCCCAGCCCAGGTTCTGACCGGTGTCGAAGGGCCCCGTCCGCGATCGTGCGGGCGGGGCCCTTCGCGGTTGGGCCCGGGCAGACCGGGAACACGGTGCGCGCCAGGACCCCGAGGCGAGGCCGGTAAGGCGATGACCGAGTACGAACGTTCCCGCACGATGCCCGCGCAGCCCGAGCACGTCTTCGACCAGGCAGCGAACGTCGGGCGGCTGGACAGCTGGCTGCCGGCGGACCTGCACGTGGAGGCCGGAGAGCTGCCGGCCGTCACCGTCCACGAGGACCGCACCGACGAGGACACCAGCGCCGTGTTGCGTGCCCGGCCGGAGCAGATGCGGCTCGAATGGGGCACCCGTGAGCAGGGCGGCTACGCGGGCTGGCTGCAGGTCGCCGGGCTGGACGGCGGAGCCAGTGAGGTGACCGTGCACCTGTCGTTCTTCGACGACAGCCACGACCCGGGCGAGCGGGCCGTCTCCGACGCCCTGGACGGCAGCCTGCGACGTCTGGAGGAGCAGGTGCGGCTGCACGTCGACCACGCGGCCGGCTGACCCGCCGTGGCACGCGTGAGGCAGTACGCGGTCGCGGCGTCCGGGCAGTGGACCGACGAGGAGGAAGGGCGGCGCCGACTGCCCTCCGGTGAGGTGCACGCCTGGGAGCCGGGCCGCAACGAGACGGTCTGCGGCCTGTCCCTCAGCCGTTCCCGGCTGGTCCGGTTCCCGCACGTCGGCTGGCCGGACACCTTCCCGGAGTCCGGCGGGGCCGCGGACCGGGTGCGGCGCCTGTGCCCGCGCTGCGCGTCGGTGGCGGGCCGCCGCGGCCCGGACACCCGCCCGCGCTGGCACCGCACCAATCCCCGCCCGTGAGGGCCTGCGCGTTGGCCGGTCATGGTCGGGGCACCGTAAGGCGGCGAGGCCGGCCAGGCACGCGAAACGTGCACCGGCCGCTCGCGGCGGCCTGACGTCACCCTCCCCCGGAACCGTCCCGCTGGGTGCGGCGCCCGGCCGCGGCGACGTCCCGCATGGCCAGCAGGAAACGCCGGACCACGGCCAGTTCCGCTTCGTCGAAGGACCGCATCGAGCCGACCATCTCGTGGATCAGCGGCCCGAAGAAGGACCAGCCCAGATGGACGGCTTCCTCCCGCAGGACCAGCAGCACGCGCCGGCGGTCCGCGGTGTCCCGTTCCCGCCGCACCAGTTCCAGCCGCTCCAGCCGGTCGACCAGGGCCGTGGTCGACGCCGAGTTCACCCCCAGCTGCGCGCCCAGCCATCCCGGGGTGGCCCGCACGCCCTCCCGGCCGGCGTCGAGCAGGTGGATCAACGCCCGTACGTCCGTGGGATGAAGCCCGTTGCGGCCCGCGAACTCGGCTGCGAACAGGTCCAGTTCCATCGTCACCGCCCGCAGCAGGTGCACCAGTCGCAGACCGGGATTTTGGTCGTCCATGCTTCACTCCCCTAATATCTCGTTGGTCGAGAGTATCGGTGAACGAGTCATACGGGGCGGGGACATGGATGACACGGCAGCGTTCTTCAGGGCGTACGACGACGTCCTGCGACAGTGGCCGGGAGAGGTGCACGGCGTCGACGTCCCCACCCCCTACGGCAGCACCCGGGTCCAGATCAGCGGTCGCGAGGACGGAACCCCGCTCGTCCTGCTGCCCGGCGGCGGAACCACCTCGGCCGCCTGGTTCGCAAATGCCGGTGCCCTGTCCGCCAGGCACCGCGTCCATGCCGTCGACCTCATGGGCGACATCGGCCGCAGCGTCCACGACGGAGCACCGCTACGCGGCGCGGCGGACCTCACGGCCTGGCTCGACGCCCTCTTCGACGCGCTGGACCTGGACGGCGCGCACCTGTGCGGCCACTCGTACGGCGCCTGGATCGCCCTGCGCTACGCACTGCACGCGCCCCATCGGCTCGGCAGGCTCGCGCTGCTCGACCCGGTCAACTGCTTCACCGGTATGAGCCCGCGCTACCTCGCCCGCGCCCTGCCGATGCTGCTGAGGCCCAGCGCCGAGCGGGTGCTCGCCTTCCACCGGTGGGAGTCCGGCCGTGACCCCGAGGATCCGGTGTGGCGGGCGTTCCTGGGGAGCACAGCCACCGCCCACCGGTCGAAGGTCGTGGCCATGCGGCGCCCCAAGGCGCGGGAACTCGCGGAATGCACCGTCCCGGCCCTGGTGCTCCTGGCGGAACACAGCCGCGCCCACGATCCGCTGCGTGCGGCGGCCGCCGCACGCCGGCTCCTGGCCTCGGCGCGCGTCGTCACCCTGCCCGGTGCCTCGCACCACTCCCTGCTGACCGAGCGACCCGCCGAACTCAACAGGCTGCTGCGGGAGTTCTTCGCCTGAGCCCCACGGGTACGCGTCCGCACCCTCAGGGGGTGTCGGCCATCGCCGCCGGATCGCGGTCCTGCCCGGTGCAGAGCGAGGCGGCGCCGCACGCGGCAGCCCGGGGGCGGATGGGAACGCCGTTGGTGCGCAGCACCTCGCGGACGTCCAGGATCAGGGAGAACACCTCGCGATTGCGGTCCTCGCCCTGCTCGTCCCAGGCCCGCTGCTCCGCCTCGACGGCCATCCGGTCCTCGGCGAACACCCGCTCGGTGAAACGCCTGATGAGAGGCCAGGCCAACCGCAGAGCGCCGGGAATCCGCGGCTTCTCGATCATGAGCAGGCCGAAGGTGTGGCAGCGGCGCTGCTCGGCGTCCTCGGGGACGTAGGCGACCCAGAGGCGGAAGGCCGGCCGCTCGGCGTTCTCCGGGACGAGGTCCAGGATCTGGTACGGGTACTCGGTGCGGATCGTCATGACGTCGCTGGAGTCGCTGCCGCCGATCCCCTCGGCGGCCAGCAGGCTGGCCCCGCGGTTGCGCTTCCCCCCGGCGTGGCTGAACAGGTACCTGGCCTCCACCGACCGCTCGTCGGTACGGGAGTCGAGCAGCTCGGGACGGAGTTTCCCGACCACGCCCCGGTGCAGGAACTGGTGGTTCATGTCGAGCAGGTTCTCGTGCATGAACGAGTAGTGGCAGTGCACGGTCCGGGAGTACGTCATCGTCCTGTACCGCGGCGAGCCGAACGCCGGCAGGTCGGGCAGCGGAGCGGCGGCCGCCTTGTCCGGGTCGCCGGGGAACACGAAGACCAGGCCGTAGGCCTCGCGCACGGGGTAGCCGCGCACGCCGCGCGGGGGCCGGCCGTCTCCTTTGGAGAGGTACGGGATCTGCGAGATGCGGCCGTCGCCGCGATAGGCCCAGGCGTGATAGCAGCAGCGGAGGGTCTCGCCCTCCACCACGCCCATGCTCAGCGGCACCTGCCGGTGGGCGCACCGGTCCTCCAGCGCGTACACGGTGCCGCTCCGCCCGCGGTAGAGCGCGATGCGCTCGCCGGCGAACGTCGCCGCGAACGCTCGCTCGCGCCGCACGTTCTTCGCCAGGGCGACCGGGTACCAGAAGTCGGGGTTCGCCCCGACGCGCCGGAGATCGACCGTGCCCGTACCCGGGTCACCGTGTGCCGCCGGCGACGCGGCCCCGGCAGAGATGGCCCCGGCCTCCTCGGTCTCGGTCATACCTCTCCCTCGCGCGTACGGGCAGCGACAGCCACACGTCCCACCAGGCAGCACCGAGCCGCCGGTGCGGGCGTCCGGCACCGCCCATCCTCACCGCGTCGCACCGCCCACGCCCTGTCCGGCGCGTGCGGACGGGTGAGTCGTGCTAGAGATCAGTCTCCGGCAGACCGGCCAGCCCCGTGTCGAGCATGATGCGGTCCACGGTCCGCGGCAGGGCACTGTCGGCGCCGATGACGGTTTCGATGCCGCCGGGCAGCAGGTCCAGTTCGCGGTACCACTCGCGCAGCTGCGGTTCGCCGACCTCGTTGGCGATCGGCTTGCCGGCATGACGGGCGAGGGTCTGCTCGAACGGCACGTGCAGGTAGTACGCGTGGGTCGGCCCGCGGTGGTCGGCGCGCAGCCGGGTGAGCATCTCGCCGTAGCGGTCGGCGTACAGGATCCCCTCGACCAGGACGTGGTACCCGGCGTCGAGGGCGTAGCGGGCCGTCAGATCGATCAGGCCGATGTTCGCCGCGCCGGGTTGGTCCCTCTCCCGCAGCACGACCCGGCGCAGGTTGTCCTGCCCCACCAGCGCCAGCCCCCGCCCGAACCTCTCACGCACCCCGGCCGCGACGGACGACTTCCCCGCCCCGCTGTTGCCCCGCAGCACGATGAGCCGGGTCTGTTCGGTCCCCACCCTCACGGAGGGCACCCTACGAGGGACCGTGACGCGGTTCGGGCACCGAGCGGACGGCCACCGGCGCCGGCCCGCGGCCGGGTGCCCACAGCCAGGTGCGCTTGCGGGTGCGGCCCGCGATGTCCGTGCTGTGCAGTGCCGCCACCGCCGTCATGAACGGCCAAGCGAGGAAGGTCGTGCCGAGCTGGGCGACGGCCCCGTCCGTGCCGATCGCGACGGCCACGAACTCGGCGGGGAAGACGAGCGCCCCGAGCAGTGCTCCCACGAGGGTGAGTGCCCACCGGCGGGTGAGGACACGAGCCGCGACGGCCAGTCCACCGGCGAGGACCAGGCCCATCAGCACACCGGCCAGCAGGCTTCCTCCCGTGAGCAAGCCGCTGTAGCGCAGGTCCCGGGCGGCGTGTCCCCTCCCCGGAGGAACTCCACCAGGGCCACCCCCAGGGCGAGAGCGGCCCACGGGAGGCCCGGTACGCACGCCATCAGCAGGCCCACCTTCACAGCGCGCCCGGCGCTGCCCTTTCGCTCCCCGCGCTCCACGTCAGGCCCGTACCAGTCCGCCGACCCACCAGTCGTGCGGCTTGCCGTCGTTGGCGATGCCGCGGTTGCGCAGCGTCCCTTCGAGGGTGAAGCCCAGTCGCTCGGCGACGGCACGCGATCCGGTGTTGCCGGTCATGGCCCACCATTCGATGCGGTGGACGTCGAGCGTGGCCCACCCCCAGTCGCACAGCGCCCGCGCGGCCTCGACCGAGTAGCCCTGGCCGCGCTGCTCCTTGACCGCCCAGTAGCCGAGTTCGTAGACGCCCGCGCTCACCTTGGTCAGGCAGTACGAGCCGACGAGAGCCGCACTGTCCTTGCGGAACGCCCCGAGGACGTAGTCCTTGTCGGCGGCCCAGCCCTCGGGCCACTCCTCGAGAACGCTCTTCTCGGCGTGCTGCCGCCGGAAGGGCACCGGCACCGGTGTGTAGAACTGGATGTCCTCGTCCTGGCAGGCGTCGTGCACCGCGTCCACGTCGCCCGGCTCGAAGGCCCGCAGCACCAGACGCCCGGTCTCAAGTGTCACTGGATCCACCGCGTCAGTATGTGCGCCGCACCGATCCTCCGACCAGCGAATATCACCCCGCCCGTCACTCCTCGTCGCGCAACCGGGCCGCCAGTGCGGTCAGCGACTCGGTCTCCTCGGTGTGGCCCAGGGCGGTCAGGCGGACGACGGCCGCGTCCAGCCGGGTGAGAGCGGGGGCGGGACGCTCCAGGTAGAGGCCCTCCACGACGCCCGCGAGGCGTACGCACTCGGCCCATTCGCCGGCCCGGTCGTCGTCCCTTCCCGGCTCGCCTAGCAGGGTGAGTGCCTGGTCCAGAGCCGTCAGGGCGTCCTCGTACGCGCCGGCGTAGGCGTTGACCCGCCCGTACTCGTAGGCCAGGGCCGTGTCCAGGGAACGGCCGTGGGCCTCGTACCCGGCGGCACGGGCCTCGTCGGCGACGCGGCCGGCGTCGGCGAGGACGGCGAGGGCGTCGGGCAGTCCGTCCGCGCCTTGCTGCTGCGCCTGGAGACGGGCGAGTTCACGCAGGGAGTTGCTGAGGTGCTCGTAGCGCGGGTCCTCGGCGTGGGCGGCGAGCGCCTGGCCGGCGGCCTCGCGGGCCCGGCCGAACTCACCGGACTCGGCGAGGAGCACGGCCGTCTCCGCGGCGATCATGGCGTGGCTGCCCGGGTCGTCGTCCCAGCCGGCCGACTCGGCCGCGAGCGCGACGAACTCCGCCGTGGCGGCCTTGAGGTCTTCACCCGTGTGCAGAGCTCGGGCGCGGGTCAGACGCAGCTGGGCCACGAGCCGGTCGTCCAGCTCTCCGGCGGCCACGTCCGGTTCGGCCAGCAGGGAGTCGAGCAGCGCGATGCAGTCCTCGACGCGGCCCAGGTCGAGGCTGAGCTGGGCGGCGTTGCCGTAGGTGCAGTACGCGTCGGTCCGGCTGCCGTGCCACAGGTCCAGCTCCGCCGCGCGCGTCAGGTGCCGCAGCGCCTCCTCGGGCCGGCCCAGGTGCATGCAGGCCTCGGCCAGGTCGGCGTGCAGGCGGGTGGTGCCGACCGCCTCGGCCGACCAGTCGGCGGCCAGGCGCAGGCCCTCGGCCAGATCGGCGTACGCCGCCTGGGGGTCCTGGAGGACGAGCCGGAGCCGGCCGCGCAGTCCGAGCGTGCGGGGCAGGTGCCAGGCGGGGCCTTGGGCCTTCAGCCGGTCCAGGAGGGCATCGGCCTCGGTGACCGCGGCGGGCAGGTCACCGGAGAGGGCGTACGTGGTGGCCCGCAGCATGTGTGCGCCGGAGATCTGCCCGGCGATGTCGTGCCGGGCGGCGAACGCGGTGAGCAGGTCCGCCTCGGCGAAGACCGGCGCGACGTGCTCCTGGCTCCGGGTCGTCTGCAGACGCAGGGCGAGCGCGGTCGCCCGCAGCCGCAGCAGGCGTGCCTCCTGATGCGGGGTGAGGCCGGGCGTCTCCTCGTGCGCGCGGACCATGGACGCGTGGGCGTCGGTGAGGGCGGCGGCCTTCGTCTCCGGTCCGTCGGCGCCCTCCGCGAGGATCTCGGCGTGTGCGAGCAGAAGGCCGGCCCGGGTGACTGCGGCGTCGCCCGGCGCGCCGGCGTCGTCGTACAGGGCCGCGGCCTCCTCGTTCAGGGCGGCGGCGTCGGTGAACCGGTCCCTCTCGTGCGCCCGGTTCGCCTCTTCGGCCAGCAGGTCGGCGCGCAGCCGGGCGAGCGGTCCGACGGCCGGGTCGTCGGGGTGGGTGTAGTCGCGGGCGGCGGCGAGTGTGCGCAGCCGCGCCCAGCAGGCCCGCGCGTCCGGGTGGCCCTGCTCGTCCAGCGCCCGTGCGCGCAGGATGAGTTCGGTGAGCGACTCGGGTACGGCGGGGGCCGTCGGGGCAGCGGTGGCGGCCGGGGTCACGTCGTCGAGGCCGCGGGTGCGCAGGGTCAGCTCCAGGGTGTCCAGAAGCGGGGCGCGGTCCAGGCGGTCCCTGCGGCGGCCGGTGTGGGCCGTGGTTCCGTTGCGGGCGTCGAAGCGGGCGGCGAGGTCGTCGGCGCGGCTGCTTACCTCGGCGCGCAGACCGGCGGCGGTCCAGGTGCGGCCCGCGTATCCGGCGGCGGGCAGCTCGCCGTGGCCAAGGAGCTCGACGCGCTGGAGCAGGACCTCCACGCCGGTGAGGAAGTCGAGCTGGTCGAGCGGCGAGTCGACCTCGTCGAACAGGTTCCGGTTCTCGGCGAGCAGCTCCAGGCCGCGGGCCTCGTTGCCGGTCAGCGCGCAGAACTCCAGGTGCCGGCCCACCTCCCCGGACATCGAGGGGTTGCGGCGGCAGCCGCGGTAACCGGCGAGGTGCAGTTCGCGGGCCCGGTCGGCGCGGCCGGTCCGCAGCAGGGGCAGCAGCGCGTACGACAGGGAGCGGGCGGGCTCCTCCTGGCACGACTCCTGGCCGGCGAGGACGGGCTCCCAGGCCCGCAGGGCCCGCTCGTCGTCGCCCGCGGCGAGGTGGTGGCGGGCGCGCCGGCAGATCTCACAGGCCTCGCAGTCGCTGAGCCGGGTGCGAGTGCGGGCCGCCCACAGCTCGTAGGCGAGGGTGGTGTCCTCACCGACGTGGGCGGCGAGCTGGTACGCCTCGCCATAGTAGGGCTGGAGGCCGAGGCCGGCCTTCTCGTAGCGGTCGCGCATCTCCGTGAGCCACTGGCGCAGGCTGGTCAGCGGTATCTCGGGCAGGGCGCGCAGGGCGTTGGACACCCACTTGAACCGCCAGAACAGCATGTGGCGCAGGCGCTCGTCGAAGACGTCGGGCTGCTCGTCGAAGAGGGTGAGCAGACGTGCGAAGACGACCGGCGACTTCCGGGGCTCGGAGCCGTAGGTGTACGCCTCCTGGAGTTCGAGGAGCGCGCGGACGAGCGGGGCAGGGTCATCGAACTGCTCGGCAGCGTCGGTGAGTTCCTCCGCGGTGACGGTGCGGGTGCGGCCGTAGGGGCGCCGTTGGTTCTCCTGGAGCGCCTGGTACAGCTCGTCGGTGGTCTGGGGGTGGGGTGCGGTGGGCATCGTCAGCTGTCCTTGCGGAGGGCGTGGGCGAGCAGGTCGAGGAAGGAGCGGTTGATGAGGCTCGATTCGGCGGGCCGGAGCGGGCGCCGGGACAGCATCGCGGCCTGCCCGTAGAGGGCTTCGGCGCTGGTGCGGGCGAGTTCGGGCTCGTCGATGGCGACGGCGGTGCGGACCAGCGGGTTGAGCTGGTTGAGGATCAGCTGGGCCCGCGGTGCCTCGTGGCGCAGGGCGCCGAGGATGTCGCCCCACAGGCCGCCCTCCTGCTCACGGGCGAGCTGGGAGCGGGTGCGTTCGTGCCGGGCCTCACGGCTGTCGATGAGGAGGGCGGGCGCGGAGACGGGCTGGAAGGTGCGCAGGGCGACGTCGCAGTCGAAGACGGCCAGGGCGTCGCGGGCCTGCGCGAGATACGCCGCGGCGGCGAGCTCGGTCTCCCGGTCGACGGGGTCGAGGTGGGCGGTGAGGGTCGCCGGGTCGAGGTCGGCGACACTGGCCTCGGGCCTGATCTCGGGCAGCCGGTGGACCAGTTCGCGGTCGTAGGTGTAGCCGCCGTTGACGACGCCGAGCCCGGCGGCCGAGGCGATCGCGGCGACCTGGCGGAACTCCTCCACGCTCGACGTCACCAGCACGGTGCGGTGGGTGCGGGCGAACTCGTCGAGGGTGCAGTGCCCGTCGGTCGTCTCGAACGGCAGCCAGGGCAGCAGCATCCGCAGGATCTCGTCGTCGTGCACCGCGAGGGACTTCGCTGCCAGGTGGTGGGCCTGGAGGAAGCGGCCGAGCAGGTCCGGGTCGCCGGCGGCGGTCCGGGCGATCCAGTCGCGCAGCCGCTCGGCGAGGGCGTCGCGGACGGCGGCGAGGGTGGCGTCCTCGTAGAGGGACTCGCGGGACGCCGTGGGGCGCAGGCTCTCGGCGTCGACGACACAGCGGACGAAGAACGCCCAGTCGGGCAGGATCTCCTCGGCCTGCTCGGACAGCAGCATGCCCTTGACGTGCACGCGGTGGCCGTGGCGGCGCCCGGCCGGCACCGTCTCGGGCAGGACGCAGGCGATGCCCTTCAGGCCCACGGCCGGCAGGTCCAGCTCGATGGTGTCCAGCGGCTGGAAGCCGAAGGCCTCCTCGCCGTAGGCGGCCAGGGCCCGGGAACGGGCTCCCGGTGTGGGGTACGTACGCGCCCAGGGGGCGGGCTCGGGATTGACGGACGTGCCGGAGCGGTCCGTACCGCCGGTGCCGTCGTCGAAGGTGACCGGGTGGCGCAGCAGGGAGCCGAAGTGGCGGGCCAGTGCGTGCACCTGTGCCGGCCGGGTCCACTCCCCCGCGTCGGCGCGGGGGGTCAGGGTGACGGTGGTGCCGGGCCGGGGCCGGGTGGAGGCGGGCAGGGTGCGGACGGTGTAGCTGCCGTCGCCGCGTCCACGCCACTCCACGGCGGGTGCGTCGGGGGTACGGGCGGAGCGGCTCAACACGTGGATCTCGTCCGCGACCAGGAAGCAGGAGAGCAGGCCGATGCCGAACTGGCCGATGAAGTCGCCCCGTTGCTCGGCGATGCGGTCGGCGCGCTTGCTGCTGCGGCCGATGGTGGCGAGGAAGCCGTGCACGTCTGCCTCGGTGAGACCGACGCCGTCGTCCTCGACGCGTACCACCGAGCCGTCGGCGTGCAGGCGTACGCCGAAGGCGTCGGCGGGGGCGGCGGGTTCCAGGGCGTGCCGGGCGGTCAGTGCGTCCACCGCGTTCTGCATCAGTTCGCGCAGGTAGACGCGCGGGCTGGAGTAGAGGTGGTGGGAGAGGAGGTCGACGAGGCCGCGCAGATCCACCTGGAAGGTGCGGTCGGCGTCGGACGGCGGGTTCGGGACGGTGTCGTGGAGAGTCATGGGGCAGTCCGGGGTGGGAGGGGCGAGGGGATGGCGCGCGGCGCCGGCGGTACCAGGGCGGCGGGGCCGGCGGGTGTGACGAGGCCGGGTGGTGCGGCGGGGGCGCTCGGACGCGGGGTGTGCGGTGCGCACCGGGCTACGGGCTGCTCGGCTCGGGCGGTGCGGGCACCAGCACCGACTCGGGCGCGGGCGGGTGCGCGCAGGCTCCTGGCCCGGCTGCTCAGGTGCGGCGGTGCCGCTGGGCGAACTGTTTCTCGGGCTCGGCGAAGTAGGTCCACGGCCACTTGGTGTACGCGCCGTCCAGGGTCTGGAAGACCCGCCGGACCGTGTGGCGCTCGCCGGCCAGGGACAGGGCCATGGCGAACATGTTGAAGTCCTGCTGCCAGCCGGGGCGCCACACATAAGCGGGGTGGAGGATGCTGTAGTCGGCCGCTTCCCGCAACTGCGCCCGGATCTCGTCGGTGTGGAGGTAGTCGCCGCGGTCCGACTCGACCCACTCCTCGATGTACGCCATGGCGATCACGCAGCCGAGGCGGTGCCCCTCAGGGGCGCGGGAGGCCGCTTCCTGGGCGAACGCCAGGGCCTGCCCCGGCTCGCCGCCCCAGCGGGGCTGCAACTGCGACACCCACTCCAGGTGGGTCTCCAGGTCCAGGGGGTCGCGGCGCAGCGCCGCGTCGCGGCGGGTCCGGTTGACGGCGGAGTCCAGCGACATGCCCCGGCCGGAGGTGAGGAGCTGACGCCAGGGCGTGACCCACTCCGGCCGCAGCTCGGCGGCCTGCAAAAGGTGTTCCTCGGCGATCTCGAGCCGCTCGTGGAAGACCCGCCACTGGTCCCGGGTGACGTTCACGGCGAGCTCGGCGGTACGCGCCTCCCAGCCCCAGGTGATGTGGCGCGCCCCGGATATGAGCAGGGCCGCCGCCCGGTGCTCCTTCTCCTCCGCGACGGCCCGGCCGATCCAGTCCTGCACGCCGTCCAGCACGGCGAGCTCGCCCAGGACCCGGTGGTCGCGGCCCAGGTCGAACGGGGCCAGTGCCCCCTTGACGGCGTCCCAGTCACCCGCGTCCGCCGCCTCCACCAGGGCGAGCACCCGTGCGTCCCCGAGCGCGCGCAGCGTGTACATCCCGTTCTTCTGCCTGCGCGGGGCGGGCAGGACGTGCGGATCGGCCGCCGGTCTCTCCCCGCCCCTGCCGAACAGCTTGCCGAACATGCCGCGCCCTCCCCTGGTACCCCGTGATCTTCCGGTGCAGCATAGGCGGACCCACCGACATGCTCTCCACCGGGTTTTCACGGGCGCTTCACGCGTGGGAACCGCCCCGCACGGAGGCCCGGCCGTGCCGGACGGACGCGGTGTCCGGGTTGTACGCCGGGGCTTCGGGGAGGAGCGCCGCAGGTGGCTTGAGCCGTTCGGCGAGGCCTGCCCTCTCCCCTGCGGTCAGCTGTCGGGGACGCGCAGGGCCAGGACGGCGACGTCGTCGTCGTTGCCTGCGGGGCGGACGCGGCGCAGGAGCTGGTCGGTGAACGAGGCGAGGGGCCGGTGGGCCAGGGCGGCGGCGTGCTGGCGCAGTCGGTCCAGTCCCTCGTCGAGGGTGCGGCGGGGCGCTTCGACGAGTCCGTCCGTGTACAGCACCAGGGTGGAACCGGGCGGAAGCTGCGCGGTGGCGTCCGGGCGCCGGGTGCCGGTCTGGGTGCCCAGCAGGATGCCGTGGCCGTCGGTGAGGTAGTGGGCCAGGCCGTCCCGGCTGATCAGCAGCGGCGGAGGGTGGCCGGCGTTGGTCCAGGACAGCCGCCAGCCGTCGTCGGCCGGTTCGACCCGGGCGAAGATCGTGGTGGCCATGGTGACGTCGGTGATGTGCTGGATCGCCTCGTCGAGCCGTTCGACGATCCGGCTGGGCGGCTCGTGCTGGGACCAGGCGTAGGCGCGGAGCATGTTGCGGACCTGTGCCATGCCGGCCGCCGCCTCGAGGTCGTGGCCGACGACGTCCCCGATGGCCAGGGCGGTGGAGTCGTCGGACAGGGGGAAGGCGTCGTACCAGTCGCCGCCGACCTGGGAGGCGTCGGGTGCGGGCAGGTAGCGGACGGTCATCTGCAGGCCGGAGACGCCCGGCATCTGCGGCAGCAGATGGTTCTGCATGGTCTCGGCGACCTTGCGCTGGCGCTGGTAGAGGCGGGCGTTGTCCAGGGCCAGACCGGCCCGGCGCGCGATGTCCTCGATGAGGGGGAGGTCCACGGACGTGAAGGGCGTCGATGTCTCGTCGCGGCCCAGCGTGAGTGCTCCCAGGACGGCGCGGGTGCTGCGAATGGGCGCGATGGCGGCGGAGCGCATCCCGGTGACGTCGAACAGGCGGCGCTGTTCCACCGCGATGCCGGAGTCCGGTGCCCCCTGGTAGGTCTGCGGGCCGGCCAGGTTGGAGGCGACCCCGCGCAGGGCCCTGGACAGGGGCATCGGGGATTCCTCGGGGATCGGCGGCATCGGTCCCTGCAGGTCCTCGTGGTGGGTGAGCTTCTCGCCGTCGGCGTGGACCACGACGGTGCGCCACACCTCGTCCCGCTCCGTGATCAGGTCGATGACCGCCCAGTCCGCGAGGCGGGGCAGGACCAGGTTCACCAGCCGCCGCAGCGCCTCGTCCACGTCGAGCGTGGAGGTCAGCTGCGTGGTGGTCTCGGCCAGCAGGGCGAGCCGTGCCAGCTCCGACAGCGGATGCGCCGCCGGCTCCGGCTGCGGCTCGGCGACGTGCGGGTGGTCGGGGGCGTGGAAGACGACCAGCGTGCCGCCGTGCCGGCCATCGAGGGCGTACGGCGTGATCAGCCAGGAGATGCGCAGCACGGTGCCGTCGGCGCGGGCGAAGTAGTCCTCGTCGGCCTGGGCCGTGCGCCCGGCGTGGAAGGCCTGCCGCATGGCGCACTGGGTTCTCGGCAGGGGCTGCCCCTGCGGGCCGCGATGCAGCAGGTCGTGCGCGTCGTGTCCGATGAGGTCGGCGGCGGGCCGGCCCAGCAGGTGTTCGGTGTGGGCGTTCACGGCGATGATGCAGCCCTGCTCGTCCACGACGTAGGCGCCGGCGCCGATGGCTTCCAGGGACGCGGTCGGCGCGACGGACGCTGTCGGCACGGACGGCCCGTGAACGGTCTCCGTGTACTCCGGCCCCGTCATCGCGGCCTCCCTGCTGATCGAGCCGGCCTCCCGCTCGCCGGCGTCCCTTGCTTGCTTGCCCTCCCCGTATGCCCATACGGCGCAAGATTCCACGTGGCGGGCCGGCGTCGTTGATTCCGCCACCCCGTGCGGGCCTTTGACCTGCGGTCCCGGGAAAGCGGACCGTCCGGTCGAGGCGGGCCGGGCCGGGCGTGGCCGGCCGCTGAACGTCCTCAGCCCAGGTCGAGGTCGGCGTGCAGCAGGCTGTGGTCCGAGGACGAGGTCGGATGCACGCGGTGCCTGAGCGGGACCACGCCTCGCAGGAACACGTAGTCGAACTTGCTCTGCCAGTCGGTCGTCGGCTGGCAGCTGCCGGCGGGCGACGGACGGCACTGCGGGTCGGCGTCCGTGGCCAGCGCCCAGATGCCGGACAGTTCGGGGGCGTCCGGCACGGCGTTGAAGTCGCCGAGCGCGATCGCGCGGTCGTGCCGGGCGACCTCCGCCGCGAGCACGCGGATCTGCTCCGCCCGGACCGTCTCCTGGCGTCGCTGGGCGAGATGGGTGTTGAAGACCCGGACGGACCGGCTGTCGACGGTGGTGGTGACGGCCATGTACCCGCGGTCCTCGGAGCCGCCGTCGGCATATTCCACGGTGACCGGGTCCGTCATCGGCGCGGCCGACAGGATCGCCTGGCCGAAGGCTCCCGGGCTCCACGGCGTCCCTCCGCAACGGCCCCATTTGCGCAGCACCGACCCGTACTCGACGTGGTAGGCCAGCCCGTGGAGGTTCTCCAGATACTCCCGGATCCTCTCCACGTCACGCACACAGGCTTCCTGCAGGCCGACGACCTGGGGCGCGTATGCGGCGATCTCCGCGGCCTTGTCCACGTCGCTCGCCGAGCACGGGTTGCAGATGTTCCACGTCATGACCCGGTTGGGCACGACGTCCCTGGCGGCCACGGCGGGCTGCGCCCCGGCGAAGAGGGCACCGTTCGGTGCGCTGGGGCCGACGAGCACCATGCAGACCGCCAGCATGACGCCCGCGAGCAACCGCGCGCCCGTGCGCCTGTCGAGCACCATCGCCTCCTCACGGTGGACACGTCCGGCCTCCGACGTCTCCACACACGAGGTTATGGGACGGGATCGTCGGCAACCCAGGTGATGCGTGATCTCGTTACCGCGGCCACTGCTCACGATCGCTCGGTGCACGGAACCGGAAGACGGCGCGGCTCACGCCACGCTGGTGTGGTTCTGGCGCCTTCGACGGTGAGGGACAAGGCTGTGCGTAGGGTGGCCGGACTGGTGATCGATGCGGGCGGTGCGACATGGAGTGGCAGAAGTTCGCCGAGGAGATGGCGGTGCTCGCGCGGACCCTGCTGAAGCAGAACTCCGTGCAGCAGACGCTGGACGAGATCGTGGCGTCGGCCGTGCGGCTGGTGGACGGCTGTGACGCGGCGGGGATCCTCGCGGTGCGCAAGGGCCGTGCCGTCACGCTGTCCTCGTGCGGCGACATGGTCGAGGAGTCGGACCGTCTGCAGGGCGAGCTGGGCGAGGGGCCGTGCTTCGATCTGGCACGCCACGCGGACGACGAGCGCCTGTTCCGGATCGTGGACATGACCCGGTCTCAGCCCGACTGGCCCCGCTACGCCGAGGCAGCGCGCGAGCTGGGCATCCGCAGCATGACCGGGGTCCTGCTCTACACCCACGAAGAGGACTTCGGCGCGCTCAACCTGTACTCCGGCCGCCCGGGCACCTTCACCGACGACATCGCGACCGCCGGCTGGCTGCTGGCCTCGCACGCCGCCGTCGCCCTCGCGGACGCCCGCACCATCGACCAGCTCGAACACGCGCTGGAGACCCGGCACGCCATCGGCGAGGCCATGGGCATCCTCATGGAGCGCCACGGGATGAGCGACGAGGACGCCTTCAGCGTGCTGCGCAACATCTCGCAGCACCACAACGTCAAGCTGCGCGACGTCGCCCAACGGATCCGGGACAAGCGCTCCGGCAAGCAGGTCTGAGGGGATCGGACGCCCCGAGCAGACATCCCATGTAGCGAGGGCGGAGCCCCCTCCTTGGAGTCACCCCCACATCCGCACGGCCTGACAAAACCGACATATCACCTGCTCGTCAAGATTTTGCGGCTCGCGCTCTGGACAAGCCGGGAAACATCCCCGTTAATTCATCCCATGTCATCGGCGTTCGTCCCGCCGGGTTCACGAGATGGAGTCAGTGGCTCCGACTCCTGCCGCCGCTCATGAACCCCGCCCGACAGCCATGACTCCGGCCCGGCAGGCCGCCCTCGCCCCACCGGATCCGCGACCACCATGAGCACAGCCGTGCCCGTGGCCCGTCGCGCCCGCCCACGGACAACGGAGTCTTCACCATGCCACTGCCCGACCGCCCCCTCGGCCGCAGAAACTTCCTCGCCGCGGCCGCTCTCGTGACCGGCACCACGGCCCTGCCCGGCCTCGTCTTCGCCCCGTCGGCCGCCGCCGCCGTGCCGCCCCAGGTCACCCTCCCCGACCGCGGCATCTGGGACGACGCCGCCTCCTCGACCTGGACCGACGGGTTCCTGAGCGGCAACGGCGAGTACGGCGCCGTCTACTACGGGGCGCCGACGCTCGAGAAGATGATCTTCAACCACCACCGGTTCGTCCTGCCCAACGGCAGCCGGGACGTCATGCCTCCCGTGATATCGCCCTACCTCGAGTCAGCCCGTGACAAGGCCCTGACAGGTGACTACGCCGGTGCCTCCTCGACCTTCGCCCATGGGTGGAACCTGCGCTGGACGCAGACCTTCCACCCCGGTTACGAACTGCAGCTGTCCACCCCGGGCATGACCACGGTCAACGACTTCGCCCGGATCACCGACTTCCGCACCGGCGAGGTCACCCACACCTGGACCGATCAGTACGGCACCTGGAAGCGGCACGTCTTCGTCTCCCGTGCCGATCAGGTCATCGTCCACGAACTGCTGCCTGCCACCGGTCGCACCGTCGACACCACGATCAGCGTCAACACCGCCCTGGAAGGTGCGCCGACCAGCGTCACCTACACCACCACCGCCACCAAGAGCGGCGCCGACGGCTACCTCAACCTGCGCGGCACCTATCCGTCCGGGGGCGCGTACGGCTACGAGGGCGTCACCCGGGTCGTCGTCACCGGCAGCAACGCCTCCGTGAACGCGAGCGGGGCGACGCTCGTGGTCGCCAAGGCCACCAAGGTGCTGCTGCTGACCAAGCTCGGCCGGTACGAGACGGCCACCGGCTGGGACGCCAAGCCGCTGCAGGCCGCGCTCGCGGCGCTCACCGCCGACTACGCCACCCTGCTCGGCCGCCATGCCCCGAAGCACCAGGTGATGTACGACCGCTCCAGCCTCGACCTGAACGTCTCCACCGCCGACCGGCAGCTGTCCACCAGTGCCCTGATCGCGCGGCAGAAGAGCAACTCCTCCACCATCGACCGTGCGCTGCTGGAGCGCATGTACGACTCGGGCCGCTACCTGTTCGTCAGCTCCAGCGGTGTCCTGCCACCACGCCTGACCGGGATCTGGACCGGCACCTGGAACGGCTCCTGGGCCGACGACATCACCACCGACGCCAACATCAACCTGCAAGTCGCGGGCGCCAACATCCTCGATCTCGGCGACGCCATGCAGGGCTACTTCGATCTGGTCCTCGGCCAGCTGGCCCACTGGCGGGACAACGCCACCAACCTCTACGGCGCCCGCGGCTTCCTCGCCCCGTCCCGCACCGACGGCGAGTACGGGCACATGCTGCACTTCAACAGCGGCAGCTTCCCGGGTGAGGCGTGGACCGGCGGTGCCGACTGGCTGCTCTACCCGCTGCTGGAGTACTACCAGGTCACGGGCGACGCCGACTTCCTGAAGAACAAGCTCGGTCCCGCCCTGATGGAACTGGCCCTGTTCTACGAGGACTTCCTCACCCGTACCGATTCCGAGGGCAAGGCCGTCTTCGTCCCCTCCTTCTCCATGGAGAACTCTCCGGCCAGCACCGGCCAGTACCTCTCCATCAACGCCACCGGCGACATCATGGCCGGCAAGCACGCCCTGCAGGCCGCCATCGACGCGGCGAACGAGCTCGACGTGGAGCAGGGCAGCGGCCAGGGCGTGCAGCGCTGGACCGCGCTGCTGGCCAAGCTGCCCGACTACACCGTCAACGGCGACGGGGCGCTGGCCGAATGGTCCTGGCCGGGCCTGACCGACCGCTACAACCACCGGCACGTCCACCACATGTACGGCGCCTGGCCGCTGCACGAGATCAACCCCGAGGAGGAGCCCGACCTCGTCAAGTACGCCCGCAGGGCTCTGGACCTGCGCGGCGACGAGAACTACTCGGCCCACGGCAGCCTGCACCGGGCCCTGGCCCGCGCCCGGCTCAAGGACGCCCCGGGCGTCTACGCCAACCTCCTGAAGATCTACGGCAAGAACATGGTGTGGCGGTCCCTGATGACGTCCCACAACCCCAATCTGGACATCTACAACTGCGACGCCGCCAACGCCATCCCGGGCGTGCTCGGCGAAGCCCTGGTCTACTCACGCCCCGGTGTCCTGGAGATCCTCCCGGCCCTCCCGGACCAGCTGCCCTCCGGCACCATCAAGGGCGTACGGGGCCGCAACCGCATCACCGTGCGGTCCCTGACCTGGGACACCGGCGCCCGTACCGCCACCGTTTCGCTCACCTCGGACATCAACCAGGACATCACCTTCGTGTGCCGGCGCGGCATGACCTCCGTCAGCACGTCCGCGACCGTGAAGACGTCCCCCTTGGGCAACCACGCCCGGGTCGTGTCGCTCACCGCCGGGACGGTCACCACGATCACCGTCGGTCTGCTGACCGGCCCGTTCAAGCTGGTGAACCACAACAGCAGCAAGGTCATGGAGGTGGCGGGCTCCTACACCGACAACGGCGGCTCCGTCATCCAGTACGACTGGTCCGGCAGCCCCAACCAGCAGTGGAAGCTGCTGCCCGACTACGACGGCTCGTTCCGGCTGTCCAACGTCAACAGCGGCAGGCTGCTGGACAACCCCGGGAGCTCCACCAGCGCCGGCACGGCTCTGGACCAGTGGTCGGACACCAACTCCCCCAACCAGTGGTGGAAGCTCGTACCGGCGTCCACCAGCGGCTACTACCGTCTCGTCAACGTCAGGAGCGGGCTCTGCGCGGACGTACAGGGCAACTCCACGGACAACCGCGCGAAGGTCATCCAGTGGCCCGCCGGCACCGGCTGGAACCAAGAGTGGCAGCTCGTAGGGCTGTGACGGGTGTCACGGATCCATCTCAATATTGATGGGATGGATCTACCCCTCAGGCCGCACACCGACCCTGCCCTAGATCGAGTTGCGCGTTTTACCAGCAACTTTACCCAAGCCTCTAGACGGCTCGACCGAACACCATCTATAAACATCCCATCTCTTCACGAGCGACACACAGCTGTCGTGTCGGCGTAACAACTTCCGCTACGGGACCAGCGCGAGGAATCCAACGATGAGACTCAGATCCGTTCTCTGCTCGACGGCCGCCGCCCTCTCCGCACTGACGCTGCTCAGCGCCTGCGGCGGCGGCTCCACCACCGCCGCGTCGTCGGGCGACAAGCCGCTCGTGGGTGTCGACTACCCCCGCTCCGACACCGACTTCTGGAACTCGTACATCAAGTACACCCCCCAGTTCGGCAAGGAGCTGGGTCTGGACCTGAAGACCACCAACTCGCAGAACGACGTCGCCAAGCTGACCGCGAACGCGCAGACGTTCATGAGCCAGGGCGTCAAGGGCGTCGCGATGGCCCCGCAGGACACCGCCGCCATCGCGCCCACCCTGGCGCAGATGGAGGCGAAGAAGATCCCGGTCGTCACCGTGGACACCCGCCCCGACAGCGGCAAGGTCTACATGGTCGTCCGCGCCGACAACCGGGCCTACGGCGAGAAGGCCTGCCAGTTCCTCGGCACCAAGCTGGGCGGCAAGGGCAAGGTCGTCATGCTCCAGGGCGGCCTCGACTCGATCAACGGCCGTGACCGCACCGAGGCGTTCAACGAGTGCATGAAGAAGAACTACCCCGGGATCAAGGTCTTCGGTGAGGCCACCAACTGGGACGGGGCGATAGCGGCCCAGAAGCTCCAGACCGACCTCACGGCCAACCCGGACATCAAGGGCGTCTACATGCAGTCCAGCTTCGCCCTGTCCGGCACGCTCCAGGTGCTCAAGCAGCGCGGTCTGCTGGTCGACCCGAAGAACAAGAAGCACGTGTTCGTGGTCTCCAACGACGGCATCCCCGAGGAGCTCAAGAGCATCGCCGCGGGCAAGATCGACGCCACCGTCTCCCAGCCGGCCGACCTCTACGCCAAGTACGCCCTGTACTACCTGAAGGCCGCGATCGACGGGAAGAAGTTCAAGCCCGGCAAGACCGACCACGACAGCACCATCATCCAGGTCCGTCCCGGTCTGCTGGAGGACCAGCTCTCGGCCCCGCTGGTCACGGCGGACGGCGGCACCTACGGCGGCGTCCCCAGCGTCAAGAGCGACGACAAGGCCCTCTGGGGCAACAACCTCGGCTGACATTCCCCGGCAGAGCGACGGCTGACGAGATCTAGGCGGTTGAGATGAAGGACGGGGAGCGAACAGCGGACCCCGTGCCCGCCCCGGCGGACCTCGGGCAGGCTTCCACGGGCCTGCCCATCGTCGAGGCGACGGGCATAGTCAAACGATTCGGTCCGACGGTGGCTCTGAACGGCGCCCGGATCACCATCAGAGCCGGCGAGACCCACGCGCTCGTCGGACGCAACGGGGCGGGCAAGTCCACCCTGGTGTCCGTCCTCACGGGCCTGCAGTCCCCGGACGAGGGCAAGGTCACCTTCGGCGGCAGCCCCGCACCGCGACTGGCGGACCGCGACGCCTGGCGGCAGCGCGTGGCCTGCGTCTACCAAAAATCCACGATCATCCCCACGCTGACCGTCGCGGAGAACCTCTTCCTGAACCGGCACGACCACGGGCGCAACCGGCTGATCAGCTGGACGGGCGTACGCCGCCGGGCGCAGGAACTGCTGTCGACCTGGTCGGTGGACGTCGACCCGCAGAGCCCGGCCGGCGACCTGAACGTGGAGCAGCGGCAGTTCGTGGAGATCGCCCGGGCGCTGTCCTTCGGGGCCCGGTTCATCATCCTCGACGAACCCACGGCGCAACTCGACGGGGCGGCGATCAACCGGCTCTTCGACCGCATCCGCGACCTGCAACGCCAGGGCGTGACCTTCCTGTTCATCAGTCACCACCTGCAGGAGGTCTATGAGATCTGCGACATGGTCACGGTGTTCCGCGACGCCCGGCACATCGTGACCGCCCCGGTCGCCGGCCTCCCCCGCACCGAGCTGGTCGCCGCCATGACCGGCGAGGCGGCGGCGGACCGGCGGCAGGAACGCCCCAGCAGCCTGAACCCCACCGCACCGCCCGCGCTGTCCGTGCGCGCGCTGGGCAGCGACGGCGACTACGGTGACGTGACGTTCCGGGTGGGCGCCGGGGAGATCGTCGGACTCGCGGGGGCCGCCGCCAGCGGCCGTACCGAGGTCGCCGAGACGGTCGTGGGTCTGCGGGCCGCTTCGACCGGGAACGTCGAGATCGCCGGGCGCCGGCCCCGGCCGGGCAGCGTGCCCGCCGCCCTCGCCGCCGGTGCCGGGTTCGTCCCGCAGGACCGGCACCACCAGGGCTTCGTGCCCGACATGTCGATCGCGGACAACGCCACGCTGTCCGTGCCCCAGCGGCTCGGCTCCAACGGGTTCCTGAACCGCGGCCGGCGGGACCGGCTCGCCGAGGACATGATCCGGAACCTGGCGATCAAGACACCGGGCCCTGAGCTGCCGGTGTCCGGGCTCTCCGGAGGCAACCAGCAGAAGGTCGTCATGGCCCGTGCCCTGGCCGACGACCCCCGGCTGCTGGTCCTGATCAACCCGACCGCGGGCGTGGACGTGCGGTCCAAGGAATTCCTCCTCGGCAAGGTCGAGGAGACCGCTCAGAGCGGCACCGGAGTGCTCATCGCCTCCGACGAGCTCGACGACCTGCGCATGTGCGACCGCGTCCTGGTGATGTTCCAGGGCCGTGTGACCAACGAGATCGCCCGAGGCTGGCACGACCACGACCTCGTCGCCGCGATGGAAGGAATGGACCTCGATGCCTGAAACCGTCGTCGCCGACGCGTCCGTGACCGCGACGGACGCGCACCGCGCGAAGCGGACCGCGCTGCTCGGCGGCCGGATCCCGCTGGCCCGGCTGCGCGACCTCGCCCTCGTTCCCGCGATCGTGGCCATCGCGATCGTCGGCCAGATCGTCAACCCGGTGTTCCTGCAGGCCGACAACCTCATCAACGTCCTGCAGACCATGTCCGAGATGGCGCTGCTGGTCCTCGCGCAGACGATGATCCTGATCGTCAAGAAGATGGACCTGTCCCTGGAGTCCACGATGGGTCTCGCGCCCGGCGTGGCCGCCTGGCTGGTGGTGCCGGCCGGAGCCGGACACGGCCTCGGGCTCATACCCGGTGGCCTGTCGATCCCCGTGACCCTGGCCGTGGGTCTGCTGATCGGCGTCATCAACTCCGTGCTGATCATCCGCTTCGGCCTCAACGGCTTCATCGTCACGCTCGGCATGCTGATCGTGCTGCGCGGCATCCTCACCGGCATCTCCGGCGGCCAGACGTTCTTCCAGCTGCCGTCGTCGATGCTGTACCTGGGGACCGCCCAATGGTTCGGCATGCCGGCCTCGATCTGGATCTGCCTGACCCTGTTCGCCGTCGCGATCGTCGTCCTCGGCTGGACCAGCTTCGGCCGTTCGCTCTACGCCATCGGCGGCAACGTCGACGCGGCCAAGGCGGCCGGCATCCGCACCGACCGGGTGCTGTGGATCGTCATCGTCACCGGCAGCCTGCTCGCCGCCCTCGCGGGCCTGATGCTCTCCGGACGACTGGCCTCCGTCGCCTCCGCCCAGGGCAACGGCTACATCTTCACCGTCTTCGCCGCGGCCGTCATCGGCGGCATCAGCCTCAACGGCGGCAAGGGCACCGTGTTCGGTGCCTTCAGCGGCATCCTGCTGCTCTTCATGATCCAGAACGTGCTCACCCTGGCCGGTGTCCCCGCCCAGTGGATCGGTGCCCTCAACGGCCTGATCATCCTGGTCGCCCTGACCATCTCCCGCATCACGGGCGGCAAGGTCCAGGAGTGAACCCGGCGGCCGTCGCCGCCGGACACCGATGACCGCCCCGCCCTTCCCGTCGCAGGGGGCCGCGTGCCCCGCCCGCCCCCACAGGAGTTGCTGCCATGTCCTCCGCCGTGCCCTCTACCGCCCGCATCATCGCCCTGGACGTCCTGGACGTCCGCTTCCCCACCTCGGAGCATCTCGACGGCTCGGACGCCATGAACCCCGAGCCCGACTACTCGGCCGCCTACGTGGTCCTGCGCACCGACGCCGGCGACGGGCTGGAGGGCCACGCGCTGGCCTTCACCACCGGACGGGGCAACGACGCGCAGGCCGCCGCCATCGCCACCCTCGCCCCGCACGTCGTCGGACGGTCGGTCGAGGAGGTCTGCGGCGACCTCGGCGCCTTCTCCCGCTCCCTCGTCCACGATCCCCAACTGCGCTGGCTGGGACCGGAGAAGGGCGCCATCCACATGGCGACCGGCGCCGTCGTCAACGCCGCCTGGGACCTCGCGGCCAAGCGGGCCGGCAAGCCCGTCTGGCGCTTCCTCGGCGAGATGTCCCCCGAGGAGCTCGTCGCGCAGGTGGACTTCCGCTGGCTGTCCGACGCGCTCACCCCAGAGGAGGCCCTGGAGATCCTGCGCCGCGCCGAGCCGGGCCGTGAGCGGCGCATCGGCCTGCTGATCGACGGCGGCTACCCCGCGTACACCACCACCCCGGGCTGGCTCGGGTACTCCGACGAGAAGCTGGCCCGGCTGTCCCGCGAGGCCGTCTCCGACGGCTTCACCCAGATCAAGCTCAAGGTCGGGGCGTCCCTGGAGGACGACATCCGGCGCATGCGCGTCGCCCGCGAGGCCGTCGGCCCGGACATCCGCGTCGCGGTCGACGCCAACCAGAGATGGGACGTCCAGCCCGCCATCGACTGGATGCGCGAGCTGGCCCCCTACGACCCGTACTGGATCGAGGAGCCCACCTCACCCGACGACATCCTCGGCCACGCGGCCGTCCGCAAGGCGCTCAGCCCCATGAAGGTCGCCACCGGCGAGCACATCGCCAACCGGGTCGTCTTCAAGCAGCTGCTGCAGGCCGGCGCGGTGGACATCGTGCAGATCGACTCGGCGCGCGTCGGCGGTGTCAACGAGAACATCGCGATCCTGCTGCTCGCCGCGAAGTTCGGCGTGCCGGTCTGCCCGCACGCCGGCGGGGTGGGCCTGTGCGAGATGGTGCAGCACCTGTCGATGTTCGACTACGTCGCCGTCTCCGGCACCACCGAGGACCGCGTCATCGAGTACGTCGACCATCTGCACGAGCACTTCGTCGACCCGGTGCGCATCACCGACGGCCACTACCTGGCACCGACCCTGCCCGGGCTGAGCGCGCAGATGCACCCGGAGTCCCTCAAGGAGTACTCCTACCCCGACGGCCCGGTCTGGTCCTCCCGTGTCTGAGTTCCTGCCCCTGGTCGACTCCCACCACCACGTGTGGGACCTGGGCCGACGCCCGCAGCCCTGGCTGGACGAGCCGGGCCTCGAACCGATCCGCCGCACCTACGGCGTCGAGGACCTGCGGCGGGAGGCAATCCGGCCGATCGCGGGCCGGTGGCTGACCCGCACGGTGCTCGTCCAGTGCGTCGCGTCCGTGCCGGAGACGGCGGAACTGCTCGTGCTCGCCGACAAGGACCCGCTGATCGGCGCGGTCGTCGGCTGGGCGGATCTCGCGGGGGCCGACATCGGGGACATGCTCGACGTGCTCCTCGCCGGTACCGGGGGCTCGTACCTGCGGGCCGTGCGGCACCTGGTGCAGGGGGAGCCCGATCCGGAGTGGCTGCAGCAGCCGGTCGTCGAACGGGGCCTGCGCGCCGTCCAGGACCGGGGCCTCGGCTACGACGTGCTCATCCGCAGCCACCAGTTCCCGCAGGCCATCCGTCTGGCCCAGCGCTTCCCCGAGCTTCCCCTGGTCCTGGACCACGCGGGCAAGCCGCCCATCGGCCCGCACGCCCAACGCGACACCCTGCCCGACTGGCAGCGGAAGGTGCGCGTGCTGGCCGGCTTCCCGCAGGTGCGGTGCAAGGTGTCCGGGCTGATCACGGAGGCCGATCACCGCGAGTGGACCATCGCCGACATCCGGCCGGTGTGGGACACCCTGCTGGCCGCCTTCGGCCCGTATCGGCTCATGTTCGGCTCCGACTGGCCCGTCTGCGTCCTGGCCGGCGGCTGGGCCCGCTGGGCGGCCACCGTCGAGGAGCTGCTGCACGGTTTCTCCGAGCACGAGAAGCAGGCGCTGCTGTGCGACACGGCGGCCGGCTTCTACCGGCTGTACGAGACGTAGGAAGAGGCCCTTTCATGCTGCTGACCGAACTGCTCCACCCCGGCATCCTCGAAGCGCTCGCGGGAGCCGGGCACGGGGCCCGGGTCCTGCTCGCCGACGGCCACTACCCCGCCAGCACCGCCGTCGGTGAACGGGCGAGGATCGTCCACCTCAACCTCTCCCCCGGCGTACTCGACGTCTCCACGGTCCTCGACGTCCTGCTGCGGGCCCTGCCCGTCGAGACGGCCCACGTGATGGTGCCGCCCGAGGGGGAGCCCGAACCGCCCGCCATCGCCGAGTACCGCTCCCGGCTCGCGCCCGTCCCCGTCGAGACGCTCGGCCGCTTCGAGTTCTACGACGCCGCCCGCTCACCCGACCTCGCCCTCGCCGTCGTCACCGCCGACATCCGTACCTACGCCAACCTGCTGCTGACCATCGGCGTCCGCGCTGAAAGGACCCTGACCCCACGATGACTCTCGCCGTCCGCTATCTCGCCGCCCGAACTCTCGACACCGCACCCGCCGAAAGCGCCGAACCCGGCCCGGGCGAGGTGCAGGTGGCCCCCGCCTACGTCGGTATCTGCGGCACCGACCTGCACATCTTCCACGGCGACATGGACGCCCGCGTGGCGACGCCCGCCGTGCTCGGGCACGAGATGTCCGGCCGCGTCGTCGCGGTCGGGGCGGGCGTTGAGGGCTGGCGCCCCGGGGACGCGGTCACCGTGATGCCGCTGCGCTGGGACGACACCTGCCCGGCCTGCCGCTCCGGTCACCGGCACATCTGCCAGCACCTCGACTTCATCGGCATCGACTCCCCCGGTGCGATGCAGCAGCGCTGGACCGTCCCCGCCTCCACCCTCATCCGACTGCCCCACTCGCTGCCCCTGGACCAGGCCGCGCTCGTCGAGCCCACCGCGGTCGCCGTGCACGACGTCGGCCGGGCCGGTGTCCGCCACGGCGAGAAGGTCGTCGTGGTCGGCGGCGGTCCGGTCGGCATCCTCATCGCCTTGGTCGCCCGGGCCGCCGGCGCCGAGGTGCGCGTGGTGGAACTCAGCGCGCACCGCCGCCTGCTCGCCGAGGAACTCGGTCTGACCACCTGGGACCCGGCCGCCGCCGACATCCCCTCGCTCGTCGGTGAGTGGACCGGAGACGCGGGCGCCGACGTGGCCTTCGAGGTGTCCGGCGCCGCCGGCGGCGTCGACACCGCCGTCGAGGTCCTCGGGGTGCGCGGGCGGCTTTGCCTGGTCGCCATCCACCCCAGGCCCCGCGAGATCAACCTGCACCGCTTCTTCTGGCGCGAACTCACCCTCGTCGGGGCCCGGTTGTACGACCGTTCCGACTTCGAGAAGGCGGTCGCCCTGGTCGCCGACGGCACCGTCGCCGCCCACCGCCTCATCAGCAAGGTCGTCCCGCTCACCCAGGCACCGGCCGCCTTCGAAGCCCTGGAAGGCGGCGGCGACGTGATGAAGATCCTCGTCGACTGCACCACCGACTCCGAGGGAGCCGCCGCATGAACGCCTTCGACCTCACCGGAAAGCTCGCCGTGGTCACCGGTGCCAGTCGTGGCATCGGCCGCGCCATGGCCCGTGGCCTCGCCGAGGCCGGCGCCGACATCATCGGCGTGAGCGCGTCACTGGAGCCGGGCAGCGACGTGGAGAAGGACGTCATCGCCGCGGGCCGCGCCTTCGAGGCTATCCGCACCGACTTCGCCGATCCCGAGGCCGTCCGGGCGCTCGGCGCGGACCTCGCCGGGCGTGAACGCCCGGTGGACATCCTCGTCAACAACGCCGGCACCATCCGCCGCACGCCCGCCGCCCAGCACTCCGACGCGGACTGGGAGCTGGTGCTCCAGGTCAACCTCACCGCACAGTTCGCGCTCACCCGCGCGGTCGGGGCGGGCATGGTCGCCCGCGGGCACGGCAAGGTCATCTTCACGGCTTCGCTGCTCAGCTACCAGGGTGGCATCACGGTCCCCGGCTACACCGCCGCCAAGCACGGCATCGCCGGCCTGACCAAGGCCCTGGCCAACGAGTGGGCCCCGCACGGCGTCAACGTCAACGCCATCGCCCCGGGCTACATCGCCACCGACAACACGCAGGCGCTCCAGGACGACGCGGCGCGCAGCAAGGCCATCCTGGAACGGATTCCGGCCGGCCGCTGGGGCTCCGCCGACGATCTCGCCGGTGCGACCGTCTTCCTCGCGTCGGGCGCGGCCGACTACATCCACGGCACCACCCTGCCCGTCGACGGCGGATGGCTCGGCCGATGAGCGCGACGAGTGGTACCGACCTGACGGCCGTCCTCGAGGGGGCCCGTCTCCTGCCCGTGCTGACCGTGCCGTCCGTGGCGAGTGCCGGCCCCCTGGCCGAAGCGCTCGCGGCGGGCGGTGCCCGGTGCGCCGAGGTCACCTTCCGCACGCCCGACGCCGAGCTGACCCTCAAGGCCATGGCGGCTCACGGTGGTCTGACCGTCGGAGCCGGCACCGTCCTCACGGCCGAGCAGGCGGAGCGGGCCGTGGCGGCCGGAGCCCGGTTTCTCGTCTCCCCCGGCTTCGACACGGAAGTCGTCGACAGAGGGAGGGAGTTGGGGGTTCCGGTGGTGCCCGGCATCGCCACCGCCACCGAGTTGATGAGCGCGCTGAAGGCGGGCCTGGACACGGTCAAGCTGTTCCCCGCCGAGCCGCTCGGCGGCACCCGGATGCTCCGGGCCCTGGCGGCGCCCTTCCCGCAGGCGCGTTTCGTGCCCACCGGCGGCATCGGGCCGGACCTGATGCCCGGCTACCTCTCCCACCCGGCGGTCCTCGCCGTGGGCGGCAGCTGGATGGTCACCTCCGGCCACCTGGAACGCGGCGAGTACGCGGAGATCCGCCGGCTGACCGCCGAGGCAGTGGAGAGGAGCACGCCGTGACCGAGGTGATCGCCCTGGGCGAGGTGATGCTGCGCTTCGACCCGGGCGAGGGCCGGATCAGCACCGCCCGCTCCTTCCAGGTGTGGGAGGGGGGTGGTGAGTACAACGTGGTACGGAGTCTGCGCCGCTGTTTCGGGCTGCGCACCGCGGTGGTCACCGCCCTCGCCGACAACGCCGTCGGCCGGCTCGTCGAGGATCTGGTCCTGCAGGGCGGTGTCGACACCTCGCTGATCCGCTGGGTCCCCGACGACGGCATCGGCCGCGGCGCCCGCAACGGCCTCAACTTCGTGGAACGCGGCTTCGGTATCCGCGGTGCTCTCGGCGTCAGCGACCGGGCGCACACGGCCGTGTCGCAACTGCGGAAGGGAGACGTCGACTGGGACGCCGTCTTCTCCGGTCCGGTGCGCTGGTTCCACACCGGCGGCATCTTCGCCGGGCTGTCGGACACCACCCTCGATGTGGCCGACGAGGCGATGGCCGCCGCACGCCGTCATGGGGTGACCGTCTCGTACGACCCCAACTACCGTCCGAGCCTCTGGGCCGGCCGGGGCGGCGCCGACGGCGCGCGGGAGGCGGACCTGCGCCTTGCCCGGCACGCCGACGTCGTCGTGGGTGCCCTCGGTCTCGCGGGCAGCCATCCGGGCGCCTGTCGCCTCACCGCCGACGAGGTTCCCGACGCACTCGCCGAGGTCGCCCGTCTGCTGCCCGGGGTGAGCGTGCTGGCCACGACGTTGCGCGAGGTGCCGTCCGCCGGCGTCAACGACTGGTCCGCGCTCGCCTGGTCCTACGGGACGGGCCTCGTCGCCGGTCCGCGGATGCCCGGACTGCACGTCCTGGACCGCATCGGTTCGGGCGACGGCTTCGCCGCGGGGTTGGTCTACGGCCTGCTCACCGGTGCGGGCCTGGAACGGGCCCTCGCCTACGGCACCGCCCACGGCGCCCTCGTCATGACCACCCCGGGGGACGTCTCCATGGCGACCCTCGCCGAGGTGGAGGCGCTCGTCGCGGGCGGCTCGGCCCACGTCAGACGCTGACCGCACGCACCCCGAAGTCCCGAGGAGAACGTCTTGCGACGCCGAACGATCCGCAACACCCGTGTCGAACTCACCGAGCTCGGCTTCGGAGCCTCCGTGATCGGCAACCTCTACCGCACCACCACCCCCGAGGAGGCGTCAGCCGCGGTCGACGCCGCCTGGGACGCGGGTATCCGCTACTTCGACACCGCCCCGCACTACGGCCTCGGCCTGTCCGAACGCCGCCTGGGCGCCGCGCTGCGGGAGAGGCCCCGTGGCGAGTACGTCGTCTCCTCCAAGGTGGGCCGCCTGCTCGTCCCCAACGAGAACCCGCGGGGTGTCGACACCGATGGCTTCGTCGTCCGCGACGACGTGCGCCGTCAGTGGGACTTCAGCCGGGACGGCGTACTGCGTTCCATCGAGGCCACGCTGGAGCGCACGGGCCTGGACCACCTCGACGTCGTCTACCTGCACGATCCCGACGACCACTGGCGGCAGGCCGCCGACGAGGCCATGCCCGCCCTCGCCGACCTGCGCGACCAGGGCGTCGTCGGTGCGATCGGCGCCGGCATGAACCAGTCCGCCATGCTCGCCCGGTTCCTGCGCGAGACCGCCGCCGACGTCGTGATGCTCGCCGGGCGCTACACCCTGCTCGACCAAGGCGCCCTCGACGACGTCCTGCCCGCGGCGGGGGAGACCGGCAAGAGCGTCGTCGCCGTCGGTGTCTTCAACTCGGGCCTGCTCTCCCGCGACCGTCCCGCCGCCGGCATGAAGTACGACTACCAGGACGCCCCGCCCGACCTCGTACGGCGTGCCCTGGCCATCGCGGAGGTCTGCGAGGCCCATGGCACGACCCTGCCCGCCGCGGCCATCGCCTTCCCCCACACCCACCCCCACGTCGTCAACGTCACCCTCGGCATGCGCAACGCCGACCAGGTCACCCGCAACGCCGAGCTCCACCGGCGGAGCACTCCCGCCGGCCTCTGGAACGACCTCCTCGACCAGGGACTCATCCGGCCCGACGTACCCCTCGGGCAGGTCCCGCACGGTGACGGCGTCTCCGAGAGGAGCACCCCGTGTCCCTGACCGACAAGGCGATCGCGCGGATCCGCGAGCTCATCGCCTCCGGTGCGCTCCCGCCCGGCTCCAAGCTGCCCCCCGAGCAGGAACTGGCGGCCCAGCTCGGCCTGTCCCGCAATCTGGCCCGGGAGGCGGTCAAGGCGCTGGCCGTGGCCCGCGTCCTGGAGGTCAGACGGGGAGACGGCACCTACGTCACCAGCCTCCAGCCGGGTCTGCTCCTCGAAGGGCTCGGCGGCGCGGTGGAGCTGCTCCAGGTGGACCCGCGCGTCGTACTGGACCTCATGGAGGTCCGGCGCCTGTTGGAACCCGTGGTCACCGCGCTGGCCGTCGCCCGGATCTCGGACGACGGTCTGGCCGAGGTGAAGGGGCATCTGGACGCGATGCGGGAAGCGAGCGGGATCGAGCAGTTGAACGCCCACGACGCGGCGTTCCACCGGGCCATCACCAACGTGACCGGCAACGAAACCCTCATCACCCTCCTCGAAGGCATCTCGGGCCGCACCCTGCGCGCCCGCATCTGGCGCGGCCTGGTCGACAGCCGGTCCCACGAGCGCACCCTCGCGGAGCACGAGGCCATCTACGCCGCCCTGGCCGCGCGGGATGCCGCACTCGGCCACGCGGCGGCACTGCTGCATGTCAGCAACTTCGAGCAGTGGCTGCGGGAGCACCTGGAGTCCACGAGCGGCTCGCCCGAGAGCGGCCCGGCAGGCGGGCTCGCCTCCTGACGAGGGCCGGCCACGCCGGGTGCGGACCGTCCGGAAGCGGGACGAGCGGGCCCGGCGCGACGTCCCCGCCCCGTTACGTCCGGGGATCTTCGACCGGTCCTGCCGGTATCATCGGCGTCACATGTGACGGCCCTGCCGCGGACTCGCGGAAGGGGCCCTGTGGAGCGGCGCACTCACGGAGGGAGCTCAGGTTGTCCCTGACGGACAAGGCCATAGAGCAGATCCGTGAGCTCATCCGCTCGGGGGCGCTTCCCCCGGGCGCGAAACTGCCCCCGGAGCCGGAGTTGGCGGCGCAGCTGGGGCTGTCGCGCAACCTCGCCCGCGAGGCGGTCAAGGCGCTGTCCGTCGCCCGGGTGCTGGAGGTCCGCCGAGGAGACGGTACGTACGTGACCAGTCTCCAGCCGAGCCTGCTCCTGGAGGGTTTGGGCGGCGCGGTGGAGCTGCTCCAGAGCGACAAGGGCGCGCTGCTGGACCTGATGGAGGTGCGGCGGCTGCTGGAACCGCTCGCCACCGGGCTCGCCGCCGGCCGGATCACGGACGAGCAACTGGCCGATGTCGAGCGGCACTTGGACGCCATGCGCGAGGCTCGCGACGACGTCGAGCAGCTCAACGCGCACGACGCCGCCTTCCACCGGGCGGTTGTCGCGGCCACCGGCAACGAGACCCTGCTCTCCCTGCTCGAGGGCATCTCCGGCCACACCCTGCGCGCACGCATTTGGCGCGGGCAGGTAGACGACCGGTCGTCCGAGCGGACCCTGGCGGAACACCAGGCGATCTTCGACGCCCTGTGCGCGCGCGACCCCGCCCTCAGCCAGGCCGCCGCCCTGCTGCACGTCAGCAACACCGAGCACTGGCTCCGTCGGCACCTGCAGTCTCTCGATCCTCAGGCGTAGCGGCCCCTCGGGAGTCGCGGCACGGACGGGGTTCGGCCACAACGCGCGGGAAGAAGCCTGTGCCACGCATTGACGGTTGCGGCGAGCTTCCTATCATCCCAACTACCGAAACTCCGAGCGCTGTTCGAGGTATCGGACGAACCATGAGAACCGGGGGTCGCCGGAGCTCCTGAGCGGCGCGCCCCCTACGTACGCGATTTGTCATGCACACACCCGTTCTCCCATGAAGGAGTGATGTGATGCCAGCGCGCAAGTCACCCAGGTTATGGTCCGTCGTCGCCGCGGCGTTCCTCGCCCTGGCCACGGCCACCAGTGCCACGGCTCTGCACGACGCCACGGACGGGCCGCGCACCGCGCCCGCCGCGGCCGCGGCCCCGGCGGCGACGGCCGGATGCGGCAAGGCCCCCGGACTCAACAACGGCACCCACACCCTGCAGATCAACGGCAAGAGCCGCAGCTACATCCTGAAGGTGCCGGACAACTACGACCGCAACCGCTCCTACCGGATGGTCTTCGGCTTCCACTGGCTGGGCGGCACTTCCACTGACGTGGCCACGGGCCGCACCGTCCAGAACGGCACCTGGGCCTACTACGGGCTCCAACGGCTCGCGAACAACAGCGCCGTCTTCATCGCACCCCAGGGCCTGAACAACGGCTGGGCCAACTCCGGCGGCGAGGACCTGGCCTTCGTCGACGCCATCATCCGCCAGGTGGACGCTGCGCTGTGCGTCGACACCACCCGGCGCTTCTCCGTCGGCTTCAGCTACGGCGGCGCCATGACCTACGCCCTGGCCTGCTCCCGGGCGACGGTGTTCCGCGCGGTCGCCGTTCAGTCCGGCGGGCAGCTCAGCGGTTGCAGCGGCGGCTCCCAGCCCGTCGCGTACCTGGGCATCCACGGCATCCGGGACTCCGTCCTCGGGGTGGCGGGCGGACGTTCGCTGCGCGACCGGTTCGTCCGCAACAACGGGTGCACGGCCCAGAACGCGCCCGAACCCGCGCAGGGCAGCAGGGCGCACCGCGTCACCCAGTACGCGGGCTGCTCCTCCGGACGCCCGGTCGTGTGGGCCGCGTTCGACGAGGGCCACATCGCCGCGCCCCAGGACGGTGCCCCCGGCGACAGCGGCTCCAGGACCTGGGTGCCGGGCGAGATCTGGAACTTCTTCACGCGGTTCTGAGACCCGCCCCGCGCCGAGCCGGCGGGGCGTGTCCTTGTTGCGCGGCCGCGGCCCGTTCCGTTGCAGGAACGGGCCGCGGTCCAGCCGCACGTCATCCCCGCGCGTCCGCCGTCACCGAGTCCAGCCGGAGGAGAACGGCGGTGTTCCCGCGCGGCAGCGAGAGCGTGAGCCGCCCCGCGTCCGCGTCCCACTCCGCGGCGGCATCGGCTGTCGGTGGATACAGCACCACGGGCCGGACGTGCCTGCCCCGCAGGTGGGGGATGGCGAGGGTGCTGCTCGGGGTGGCCGCTCCGGCGTTCTGCGGTGCCCGCCTGCAGACGGAGAGGAACGTGGCCGCCGGGCCCCGAAGTCCATGAGCGATCCACTCGTCCTCCCAGCCGGGAAGCCCCAGAGGCCAGAACGGCCTCGCCCCGCCGAGCTCCGGCCGGAGCTCCTTGTACAAAGAGATCGCCGATCGGACGAGGCCGGACTGCTCGGGACTCATCTGGTTGAGGAAGCCGGAGAGGTGGACGCGGCCGAGCAGGGCCCCGGTCAGGGTGAGGGCGATCTCGTCGAGCGTGTGGTCCGGCTGAGGGTAGGCCCAGACCGCGGCCTGTTCCGGTGTCACGGCGGTGGCGGCCGCGGCGGCGATGGGCGGATAGCGCAGCAGGTCCTGCTGGTCGCTGGTGGACTGCAGTTGGGCCACGGCCAGCTGCGCGTAGTCCATGCGCAGCCCGCCCGATCCGCAGTTCTCCAGGACGAGGCCGGGATGCCGGTCGAGGAGCGAGGCCATCCAGTCGAGGTGGGCACGGTGGTGTCCGAGCAGGCCGGCGCCCGCGCTCTCCGAGCCGTTCTCCGTGCCGGGGCCGATGTTGATGTTGTAGTCGAGCTTCAGGTAGCCGACGCCCCACTCACCGACCAGCCGGTCCACGACCTCGTCGAGATGGGCGCGGGCGGCCGGGTGACGCAGGTCCAGGTGATGCCGCCCGTGTTCGGTGACACGCAGACCGCCGCGCCGGAAGAACGCCTCGGGGGGCAGCGTGCGCGCCAGGGGGCTGCGTACGCCGACGACTTCGGGTTCGAGCCAGAGCCCCGCGGTCATCCCGTGCGCTCTGACGGCGTCCAGGACCTCCGGCAGACCGCCCGGGAAACGGCGGGGAGCCGGCTCCCACGCGCCGACGGCGTCCCACCAGCCCTGGGCGTCGTCGTCGTACCAGCCCGCGTCGATCACGAACACCTCGGCACCGGCCGCACCCGCCGCCTCGATCAGCGGCAGGAGCCGTTCGGTGGTGGGGTCGCCCATCAGGGTGTTCATGTAGTCGTTGTAGATCACCGGCAGCGCGCGGTGGTCGGGGTGGTCGCGGCGGATGCTCCGGCGGTGGTCGGTGAGTTCACCGAAGGCCGCGTCCAGTCCGCCGGTCTCCGTGTGGACGAGCACGGCCGGGACGGTGTGGAACTCCTCGCCGGGGGCCAGCATGTGCCGCCACTGATGGTGTGCGTCGTCGGGGCCGAACAGGGCCACGTAGGCGGCCCCCTCGCGTTCGCCCGTCTCGAAGCGCCAGCCCGCGCTGGACTCGATCTGCCACAGCCAGGCGCGGCCTTCCGAGTCGGTGAGGCCGGCCACGGGGAGGTGGCGGCCGGTGGACCAGCTCCCCTGCGAGTACCGCTCGAAGCAGCCCCGGCCCTCGTGGCCGTGGGCGGAGCGGCTCAGCGGGACCACCCGCCTGCGGAACCCGTCCTGCCGCCACCGGCATTCGGCGAGCCAGTCGTTGTCCGCCCAGTGCAGGGTCAGGCCGTCGAGGCCGCCGGCCCCGTCGACGACGCCGCCGAGGGCCAGGGTGGACACGCTCTCCAGCCGCAGCGCCACGTCGCCCTCGTTGACGAGGCGTACCCGGGCCCGCAGGCACCGGCTGCCCGTCCGGGTTTCTAGGGTGACGTGGGCTGCCAGGCCGGTCCCGGTGTCCATGAGCCGGATCGTCGTACGCTCCCCGTCGCCGCGCCGGACCGTCTCATGGCCCCGGTAGGTCAGGCGCTCACCGATGGCCGTCTCGATGAATCGCTCCCCCGACCACATGCGTCCGTGGCCGGTGGCGGTGACCTCGACGAGGGGCACCAGGCGGGCCCAGTCCTGACCGGGTCTTCCCAGCCTCACCGCTCCGGTGGCATCCATGACGGCGTGCAGGCCGGATTCCGGATGCGACCAGACCCAGGAGCCCTCGGCTGCTTCGACGGTAGCGGTCAACGCGATTCCCCTTCCGGGATGATTCGGTCCTGCGGCGGTCTGTGGGGGCTGATCTGGGGATTCACCGACGGCGACGGAGCCGGGCCCCGGCGGTGGATGGGCCCTCAAGCGGATTCTGCGCTCGCGGTCTCTTGACGCCCGCGTTGTGACCGCTCACAATCCTCGCATGTTTGTGACCGGTCACACAAGGTCGGGCGACTCCTCCGACCCCCCTCAGGGACAGCGGAAGGCCGCGAGCATCCGCGACGTCGCCCAGGCGGCGGGCGTCTCCTACCAGACCGTTTCGAGGGTCATCAACGGCCACCCGAACGTCCGGGACGAGACCCGCGAGCGGGTGCGGGAGGCCATCGACACCCTGGGATTCAGGCGCAACGCCACCGCGTTCGCGCTGGCCAGCGGCGTGAACCGGTCGATCACCGTCCTCACGTCGAACACCCTGCTCTACGGCTACGCGGCCACCCTGCGGGGCCTGGAGGAGGCGTCCCGCGCCGCGGGCCACACACTCGGCGTGCGGGTCCTGACTCCCGAGGACGACCTGGACCGCACGATCGCCTCGGCCGCCGACGCCGGTGGCGGCTTGGTGGTCATCGGCTTCGACCGCTTGGGCGCGGCCGCCCTGGACCGCGTACCGGCACACGTGCCGTGCGCGGCGGTGGTGGAGGCGCCGCCCCCGGGGAGTTCACCCGGTCGGCCCGCCGTGTGGGCCGACGACCGCGAGGCGGCCCGTGCCGCCACCGAGCACCTCTTGTCGCTGGGGCACGACACCGTCCACTACGTGGCGATTCCCGCCTCGACCGGACCCCGGCGCTCGGTGGGACCGCGCGCCGAGGGCTGGCGCCAGGCCCTGGAATCGGCCGGTGTCGCCGCTCCCGAACCGTCCGGCAAGGGCTGGGACGCCCAATCCGGATACGAGGCCGGGGAGAAACTCGCCCGCGACCCGGAGGCCACCGCGATCCTCTGCGGCAACGACGACCTGGCGCTCGGTGTCCTGCGGGCCCTGCACCACGCGGGCCGGCGGGTCCCGGAGGACGTCAGCGTCATCGGCTTCGACGACGCTCCGCACTCCGCCTACCTCACCCCGTCCCTCACGACGGTCCGCATGGACTTCCAGGGGCTGGGCCGCGCCGCCTTCGGGCTGCTGCGGGCCCGGCTCGACACCGATCGGCGGGCATCCGTCGCCGTGCCGGCCGAACCCGCCCTCGTCCTCCGGGAGAGTGCGGGCCCGCGCCGCACATGAGCCGGACCGGATCCCCGCACCCCACGTCTCCCTCCGCCCCCTTCCCGTTCCCCGCGGCCATCGCCCCTCTCCACAGCAGCGCACCGCCCTCCCGTTCCTTACGACCGAGGATCTCGCCATGAGAAGAGCCGTCTCCGTCCTTGTCACCGCCTGTCTGCTCGGCCTGACCGCCACCGCCTGCAGCGACAGCACCGCCGGCGGAACCGGTGCCGCTCCCGAGGGGTCCGTCGATCCGACCGCCGACCTCAAGGGTGTCCAACTCACCATGTGGACGGCCCAGAACAGCGTCGGGCAGCCCAAGCAGGCCATCGAGGCGTTCGAGAAGGCCACCGGCGCCAAGATCAACACCGAGGTCATCCCCGACCCCTACGAGTCGAACGTCCCGACCAAGCTCGCCTCGGGCGTCAAGCCGGACCTGATGTTCTGGCAGCCCACGGGCAGCACCCTGCCGTTCATCCAGCCTCAGCAGAACCTGCTCCAGCTCGACAACGAGGACTGGGTCCAAAAGCTCGGCAAGACGGAACAGGGCCTCGGCCAGGTCGACGGCCACCGCTACGCGGCCATCGTCACCAGCCCCGCGGTCCTCGGCGTCTACTACAACAAGGACGTCTTCGAGAAGGCCGGCATCACCACGATGCCGAAGAGCTACGACGACCTCCTCGCCACCGCCTCGAAGATCAAGTCCAAGACGGGCGTGGCCCCCTTCTTCGAGGTCGGCGGCGACAAGTGGCCCCTGCAGTGGCAGGTGCAGGTGCAGATGACGGATCTGCCGCAGACGTTCTGGGACAAGCTGAACAAGAACAAGGCCGCCTGGACCGACAAGACCGTCGTCGACGCCATCACCAGGTACAAGACGAAGGTCCTCGACGGCGGCCTGGCGCAGAAGAACTACAAGACGGCCACGTTCGTCGACCAGGGCAAGGCGATCATGGACGGCAGCGCCGCGATGGCTCTCAACGTCACCTCGCTCCAGTCCCAGATACAGGCCACCTCCAGCACGGAGGAGATGGACAAGAAGCTGGGCTGGTTCCCCATCGCCAACAGCGCCGCCAAGGCCGAGTACTCGCCCGACCAGACCAACGGCGTCGTCGCCTTCAAGACCGGCGACACCAAGCGGCAGAACGCCGCCCGGCAGTTCCTCTCCTTCTGGCTCGGCAAGGACTACCCGGACTACATCAAGGCGAACAAGCTCGTCTCGGTGCAGCCGTCGGTGCCCAACCCCGGCGGTCTGCCGCAGACCGCGATCGCCCAGGCCGAGGCGCTGCCCTCCGCCACCGGCGTCTTCCAGGTCAAGGCACTGACCGCGCCCGACATGCACCTCGCCCTCGCCGACATGATCTACGGCAAGAAGTCGCCCCGGCAGGTCGCCCAGGCCGCCCAGGACCAGTTCGAGCAGGTGCTCAAGGCGCGCGGCGTCTCCGGCTTCTGACCGTCGCCCTATCGCCAACCCGCTCCCCGGGCCGCCGTCGGCGGCGCGCCCGGGGCCCGCATCCGGAGGTAAGCAAGTGGTGGACACCGCCACCAGGGGCGCCATCGACGCCGCGCGCGCGAAGGACCGGAGCGCATCGCCCCGTCGCGGCCGGCGCGAGCGCGTCCGCAGGAGGGCCGACCAGCCGTGGTGGTTCGCGCTTCCCGCGCTCGCCGTGTTCGGTGCGTTCTTCCTGCTGCCGAACCTGCTGAACTTCGTCTACCCGTTCACCGACTGGTCGGCGTTCCACCCGCAGATCGGCTTCGTGGGCCTGTCGAACTTCGAGACCATCCTGAACGACGGCTCGATGGCCCGCGACATCCGCATCACCCTGGAGTACGCGGTCCTGGTGGCCGTGTTCCAGAACGGTTTCGGCCTGGGCCTGGCCCTGCTGCTGGAGCGTGACACCCGCTTCAACCGCTTCTTCAGGGCGGTGTTCTTCCTGCCCGTACTGATCTCCGCCCTGGCCGTGGGCTACATCTTCCGGGCCCTGCTCGCACAGGACGGGGCGCTCAACAGCGTGCTGTCGTCCCTCGCGGGGCACCAGGTCGAAACGCCCTGGCTCGGATCGACGACCTGGACCCTGGTAGTGGTGACCCTCGTCCACGGCTGGAAGTGGATGGGCCTGGCCATGCTGATCTACCTCGCGGGCCTGAAGAGCATGCCCGGTGACGTGCTGGAGGCCGCCCGGATCGACGGGGCCGGTGCCTGGCGCACCTTCTGGTCGATCCGGTTCCCGCTGCTGGCGCCCGCGGTGACGTTCAACGTGACGACCGCGCTGATCGGCTCCATGAACACCTTCGACATCGTCCAGGCGACCACCGGGGGTGGTCCGGGCAGCGAAACCGAGGTGTTCAACATCTACATGTTCCGCATCTTCGGCCAGGGCCTGTACGCCCAGGCGTCCGCGATGAGCCTGGTGCTCTTCCTCGTGGTCGTCGTCCTCGCCGTGCCCGTGATCGTCGGCCTGCGCCGGAGGGAGAACAACCAGTGACCGCCACCGTGTTCGCTCCCGCCCGCCGACGCGCCCCGCGCCGGCTGCAGCAGGCCGCCGTCCTGCTCATCGCCGCCGTCACCATCGGCATCCCGCTCTGGCTCGTCGCGGTGACCTCCGTGAAGCCCCAGGCCGAGGCCATCAAGCCCAACCTCTCGCTGCCGCACCGGGTGCAGGCCGCGGAGAACTACCAGCAGACCTTCGACCAGGGCAAGGTCGTCCAGGGTCTCGTCAACAGCCTGCTGGTCGTGGTCCCTTCCGTGGTCCTCGTGCTGCTGTTGGGCGCCGGCGCCGCCTGGGTCTTCGCCCGCCGCAAGGGGCGCCTGACCGGCACGCTGTACGCGCTGAGCATCAGCGGCCTCCTGCTGCCGCCCGCCGTCATCACCATCGTCATGGAACTGCGTCAACTCCGCCTGGCCGGGACGCAGTTGGGCATGATCGCGGTCTATACGGGGATGTACCTGTCCACGTCGATCTTCTTCATGACCGGCTTCATCCGGAACCTCCCCGAGGAACTGGAGGAGGCCGCCCGCATGGACGGCGCCGGCCCGGCCCGGGTCTTCTTCCAGGTGATCCTGCCGCTCCTGCGCCCCGTCATCGCCACCGCGACGATCATGGTGATGCTCTTCGCCTGGAGCGACATCTTCTACGCGTTCTTCGTGCTGGGCGGCGGGGATAAGGCCACGCTCCCGCTCAACCTCTACCAGGTCGCGAGCGCCCAGCTGTACCTGAACAACTGGCACCTCATCTTCGCCTACGTCGTGATGCTGAGCCTTCCGATGGTGGCCGTCTTCGTCATCGCCCAGCGCCGGATCGTCGCCGGCATCACCAGCGGCGCCGTCAAATAGCGCGCCCACGACCTCCGGGGCGCGACTCCCCGCGCGCCCCGGCCCTCACCCTCCGGTCCGCCCGGCCCGTCCGGGCTCCCCGGGTCCACTCACCATCCTCCCGCTGCGACGCGGGAGGCGGAGGACGCACATGCCCCGAACCGAGCACACCCCACGCAGCACCACGCGCCTCATGGGGGCCATCGCCTGCGCCGCTTCGCTGATCGGGTCGGCCGCCGTGACCGCTCCCGTCGCCCATGCGGCCACCCCGCAGGTCACCGTCGACCTGGGCAGGACCACCGGTGACGTGATGCACGGCGCCAACGGAACGCTGTACGGGCTCAGCGACGACGGCGTCCCCGGCGACGAGCTGGTGGCCCCGCTGCACTTGACCACGGTACGTGCAGAAGGCGCCGGACGGGGCGCAGCACCCCAACGGGGACGCTCTCGCGATCAAGAAGGGCTACGACCGCAACGGCGGCGGCGAGGTCCACATCTACATGCAGGACGTCTACGCCCAGTGGCCGTACGAGAATCTCGGTCTGGACGACTACCTGGCCAAGGTCGACACCATGGTCCGCAAGGTCGCCGCACGCCCCGACCGCGACGACTTCGTGTGGGTGCCCTTCAACGAGCCCGACGGCAACTGGTATCCGGATCTGGGCAGTTCCGACAGCGCCAAGTACGCGAGCGCGCTGAGCAGGTTCCAGAGCGACTGGAGCACCGTCTACAAGAAGATCCGCTCGATCATCCCCGGTGCCCGCATAGCAGGGCCCAACGAGACCCATTACGACGGCAAGCTCATGGGCGACTTCTACCCGTGGGCCAAGGCCGCCGGAGTGCTCCCGGACATCACCACCTGGCACGAGCTGGGCCCGGACTCCCTCGAGGACTTCGAATCCCACCTCGTCGACTACCGGGCCGTGGAGGCGAAGGCCGGCATCTCCGAACGCCCGGTCGGCATCAACGAGTACGGCAACCGGCGCGACCAGTCCGTGCCCGGCCAGATGGTCCAGTGGCTGTCGATGTTCGAGCGCAACAAGGTCTACGCCGACCAGGCCTACTGGAACATCGCGGGCAACCTCAACGACAACGCCGCGCAGACCGACATCCCCAACGGCACCTGGTGGCTGCTGCGCTGGTACGCGGGCCTGACCGGCAAGACCGTACGGCTGGACCCGCCGCAGCCGAACACGATCGACACCGTCCAGGGCATCGCCTCACTGGACACCGGCCGCACACAGGCCCAGGTACTGCTCGGCGGCACCTCCGGCGATGTCGACACCGTGCTCCGCAACGTCCCCTCGCGCTTCGGCAAGAAGGTCAACGTCACCGTCGAGCGCATCGGCTGGAGCGGCTACGAGGGCGCCGCCGCGCCGAGCGTGGTGTCCCGCACCACCGGCAAGGTCGCCGCCAACGGCAGCATCACCGTGCCGTTGACGAACCTGGACGCCATGTCGGCGTACCGCGTCACCGTCAACCCGGCCGGCAGCGGCTCCCCCATCCCGGCGAGCCTGCCCTGGTCCGCTTCGTACGAGGCGGAGAACGCCGCCGTCACCGGCGGCACCGTCTACTCCCAGGGCTCGCTGGGCAACCCCTACGGCTTCGCCACCTCGGGCACCAAGGACGTCGGCAGCCTGAACCAGCCAAACAGCAAGGTCGCCTTCACCGTCGACGTTCCGAAGACCGGCACCTACGACCTGGACGTCTTCTACGGCAACCAGTCCGGCGGGCCCGCCACCCAGACCCTGACGGTCGACGGCGGTGCGCCGAAGACCCTCACCTACGGCTCCACCCTGAACTGGACCTACCGCGCCACGGCGGGCACACCCGTCTCCTTGACGGCCGGCAAGCACACCCTGACCTTGAGCAAGGGCACGAACGAGGTCACCCTCGACAAGATCGACCTCACCGCGTCCAGGACCCCGGACACCGTCTACCCAGCGGCCTACGCCGACATCAGCGGGTCCCCGTCGTACGACTACAGTGCCTCCGGGATCAGCGGCGCCGGCGCCCTGGTGCTGGGCCGCGGCGACAAGGCCGCCTTCGACGTCCACGCGCCGGCCGACGGCTACTACACCGTGCACGCCGACTACGCCGCCACCGGCGAGAGCACCCTGAGCCTGGACGGTGCCACCGCCGCCGCGCTGCCCTCCACCCGGGGCCGTGTCACCGACAAGCCCCTGCGGCTGTACCTGTCGCAGGGCAACAACCGCGTCACCGCCGCCGTCCCGGGCGACGGCGGCCTCACCCTGCGCGACCTGCGCGTCACCGGCGCGGTCAGCACCTCGGGGGCCACGGCCTACGAGGCCGAGGACGCCACCCCCGCCGGCACCGCGTCGGTCTCCGGCAACTCCTGGGCCTCCGGCGGCGAGTACGTCGGGCACGTCGGCCTGGGCGCCGGCAACACGCTCACCTTCAAGGTGAACGCCCCGTCGGCCGGGCGCTACGTGATGAACGTGCGCTACGCCAACGCCGAGGTCGCCGGGTCCGGGAACTACAACACCAACGTCATCTCCCGGGCAGCGGACATCACCGTCGACGACACCTCCCAGAGGGTCATGTTCCGCAACTCCTACAGCTGGTCGAACTTCTGGGACCTGCCGGTCCCGGTCACCCTCAAGGCGGGCATCAACACCATCACCTTCGGCAACTCGACGGCGTACGCGCCGGACATCGACAAGGTGACCGTCGCGCCCTTGAACGGCTGACGACACCGCACGTGTGATCGCCATCTCGACGCACCGGGCGGCGTGCCCTCGGCCAGGGCGGCTGGACAGCCTCCATGCCGCCAGGCTCGAGGACGGCTCGACGACGACCGCCGCGGGTTGACCGACCGCCGTTCGAGGCCGCCGCCCACTACATTGCGCTGCCCAAGGGATACGGTGCGCATGCGGGACGTCTCCGTGGACCCTATAAGGGGGATATGTGGAAAAATTACGCAGGATGAACAAGGGGGAACGCCTGTGAGCAGCAGCCCTCCCGGCGACCTGGGCTACGAGGACGCAGTGCCTGACCGCACCGGCCAGGCAGAGGCCTTCGACGCCATCGGCGACCACTACGACGAGGCCTTCCCGCACAAGGAAGGGCAGGTCGCGGCCACCAAGTGGCTCGTGGACTCCCTGTCGGCCGGGTCCCGCGTGCTGGACCTGGGATGCGGCACCGGGCTCCCGACCGCCCGGCAGCTGGCGGAGGCGGGCTTCGAGGTCACCGGCGTCGACCTGTCGGGCGGAATGGTCGCCCTGGCCCGTGAGCACGTGCCCGGCGGCACCTTCCACCAGGTGGACATCGCTGATCTGCGGCCGGGAGGACCCTGCGACCTCGGCCGGTTCGACGCGGTGGCCGCCTTCTTCTCCCTGCTCATGCTGCCGCGCTCCGAGATCCCCCTCGCGCTGCGGACCGTCCGCCATCTCCTTGTACCGGGCGGCATGTTCGTGCTGTCGATGGTGGAGGCCGACGTGGACGATTTCTCGATCCCGTTCCTCGGAAAGACCATCCGGGTGTCCGGATACCTACGCGACGAGCTGAGGGAGACCGTCGAGGCGACCGGCTTCGAGATCGTCGAGGAGGCCTCCTACACCTACGCACCCGCGAGCGCCGACGTACCGCCCGAGGTGCAGATCTTCCTGCGCTGCCGACGGCGCGGCTGACCGCTCCCGCTCCGCACGCACCGGCAGGTGCCCGGGGCCCACCCAGACGGAAGCGACACGGTGACGAAGCACCTGGGAACTCACGAACACCCCGGCAGGAAGGCCAGGGCGAAGGAGCGTGTCACGCCCCGGCGCCGGCCACAGCTCCTCGGGCCGCAGACCGACCGGCTCCGCTACCTCGACGAGGCGACGCGCCGGATAGCCCGCGGCATCGATCTCGACGAGACGCTGCACGAACTGTGCCGGGCGGCTGTCCCGTCCTTCGCCGACACGACCTTCGTCCACCTGTCCGATCCGCTGCCGGTCGGGGACGAGGCTCCTGGCTCCCCGGCCATGCTGCGGCTGCACAGCACGGACCGGGCGCCGCCGAGGGATCCGGCAGCCCACGCACCCGGTCTCACCCGCAGGACCCCGGCGGACGTGCGACCGGCGGACGTCGTACGCCCGGCCGCCGACGGCCCGCTGGCCGAGCTGCTGCGCGCCGGGCAGCCCGTGCCGGGGGACGCCCCAGGGGCCGCTCCCGCCCTGACCGAACTGCTGGGACCGGTGAGCGTTCCCGGTGCGGCGCGACCCGGACCCCGGCTGATCATCGCCCCGATGCACGGCCGCCGCCACGTCATGGGCAGCGTCGTCCTCGTCCGCCGCCCCGACCGGCCCCCCTTCACCGAAGACGACCTGCTCGTCGCCTCCCAGCTCGCCACCCACACCGCACTGGGCGTCGACAAGGCCGCGCTCTACCTCCGCGAGACGTCGGTCGCCGCAGCACTGCAGCGCACGATGCTCCCTCCGGCACTGCCCGAGCCGACCGGAGTCCGGCTGGCAAGCCGTTACCTGCCCGCCTCACGGGCCTCGCAGGTGGGCGGCGACTGGTACGACGCGATCCCCCTGCCCGGCAACCGTGTCGCGCTGGTGATCGGCGACGTCATGGGCCATTCCATGACGTCGGCCGCCATCATGGGCCAGCTGCGGACCATCGTGCAGACCCTCGCCGGGCTCGACCTTCCTCCCGACGAGGTCCTCCACCACCTCGACGAGCAGGCGGAGCGGCTGGGCAGCGAGCACATGGCGACCTGTCTGTACGCCATGTACGACCCCGTACTGCATCGGCTGCTGGTCGCCAACGCCGGTCACCCGCCCCCGGTACTCCTCCACACGGACGGCCGGCAGGAGGTACTGCCGATCGCGCCCGGGGCGCCGATCGGCGTCGGCAGCAGGGCCTTCGAGTCCACCGAGATGCACGCGCCGTCCGGAGCGACCCTGCTGCTGTACACCGACGGGCTCGTCGAGTCCCGTGACTCGGACGTGCTGTCCGGCGTGCAGCGGCTGTGCGCACACCTGCGCGCCGGCGCTGCCGGTTCGGAACCCCCGTCGCTGGAAGTGCTGTGCGACCACGCGCTCGACACGCTGGGCACGCGCGACCGGGACGACGACATCGCGCTGCTCGCGGCCCGGTTCGAGGGCATCCTGCCGGAAACGGTGGCGTACTGGTACATGGCTCCACGGCCGCAGACCGCGCGGCAGGCCCGCCGGCTGACGCGAAGGACACTGCACCAGTGGGGCCTCGACTCGATGGTGGAGCCGGCCGAACTGCTGGTCAGCGAGGTGGTGGCGAACGCCGTACGCTTCGCGTCCCGGCCGATCACCCTGCGCCTGCTCCGCACGGCCGTACTCCGCTGCGAAGTGGGCGACGACTCGCCGCAGGTGCCGAGGATGCGGCACGCCGGGCTGAGTGACGAGGGGGGTCGGGGACTGTTCCTGGTCGACCAGCTGGCGGAGCGCTGGGGGGCGACCAGGGTGAGCACGGGCAAGGTCGTCTGGTTCGAGCAGGCGCTGCCCGGCCGGGGATGACAGGGGACGGGTGCGTGCGGCCCGCTGTCGGCATCGTCCGCCGGGCAGGGTCGATCCTCCCGGTGCCGCCCCCGACCGGCGGGCCGGCGTCCCCGGCACCCGCCGACATGAAAGGCCGGTGCGCCCCACGGCCTGTAGAACAGAGAGAGCACCCCACCTGCCCGGGAGTCCCATGACCGGTACCCACCTCCTGCGCACCCGCCGGAGAAGGTCTGCCCACGCCCCGCAGGCCATCGAGCCACCGGGGAACGCCGAGCTGGTCGTCGGCGTGCTGGCGGTGACGGTCCTGGTCGAGTTCCTGGGCGCCCTGTCCCGGTCCCCGGTGTGGCTCCTCGGGCTGCTGGTCTTCCTGCCGGGCACGGCGTCGGCCCTGTGCACGGTCCGGCAGACGGGGTTCGTCTCCGCGTGGGCCACGCTCGTCGTCACCCTCACCGTGCTGCTCCGCCACGACGAAGGGGGCGGATGGCTAGACCGGACGCTGCTGGTGCTGTTCACCCTCGCGCTGGGGACGACCTCGGTCTACGCCTGCCGGCGGCGTATCAGGCGCGAGGACGAGATGCTCCGCCTGCGCTCCACCGCCGCGGCCATGCAGCGGCACATCCTGCGTCCCCTCCCCCTGGTCACCGACGACGTTCTGGTCAACGGTGTCTACGAACCCGTGCAGGAGGATCGTCTCGTCGGCGGTGACATCTACGACGTCGTGGCCTCTCCCTGGGGGACCCGGGTGCTGATCGGGGACGTACAGGGCAAGGGGCTGGCCGCCGTGGGGGCGGCGTTCGCCGTGATCGGCGCCTTCCGCGAGGCGGCGCACCGCGAGCCCACGCTCACGGCTCTCGTCGACGCCCTGGACACCGCGGTCGTCCGCCACAACTCCTACGCCGAACAGACGGGCGACGACGAACGGTTCGTCACGGCGCTCATCATCGGTGTCGACCACGGCCCGGAGGCGCAGTTCGTCAACTGCGGGCACGTTCCACCCTGGTTGATGCACGACGCCGAAGTGACCACGCCACCGCTGGACTCCGGTGTGCCGCTCGGTCTCGCCGGGCTGGCCTCCGAGCCCACGACCGTGCACTGGTTCGACTTCCCGGCCGGTTCGACGCTGTTGCTGGGCACGGACGGACTCACCGAGACCCGCGCGCCCGACGGGACGTTCTATCCGGTCGAGGAGCGGCTGACGAGCCACCTGAGGGTCTCCCCCACCAAGCTGCCCCGGGCCCTGTTCGAAGACGCCCGCGCCTTCACCGGCCACGACAGCCGTCACGACGACTTCGCGGTCCTGACCGTCCGGCGCTCCCTGAACCTCTCCTGAGCGAGCAGGACGATGCGCTCCTCACGTGAGCCGCGTCGCATCGCCATGGTTGGGACTTGCTATGCAACGAGTTGCATAGCACGATCGTCGTCATGGCGCTCGAACACGCGATCCTGGTGTCGCTCCTGGAGAAGCCGGGATCCGGCTATGAGCTGGCCCGGCGTTTCGAACGGTCCATCGGCTACTTCTGGACCGCGACCCACCAGCAGATCTATCGCGTGCTGAAGCGCATGGAGAGCGACGGCTGGGTCGAGGCCCGGGACATCCCGCAGCAAGGGCGGCCGGACAAGAAGGAGTACTCCGTCGCCGACCTCGGCCGGGCCGCATTGTCCTCGTGGCTGCACGATCCGATCGAGCCGGAGAGCGTCCGCCACGACCTGGCGGTGAAGATCCGGGGTGCCGCCTTCGACGACCCGGCTGCCCTGATCCGCGAGGTGGAGCGGCACCGGCAGGCGCACCGGGACCGGCTGGCGCACTATCTGGCGGGCGAGGAGCGGGACTTCACGGGTCCCGAGGCGGGCGCGGCCGCTCCGGAAGCGCCCCTGGACGCGGAGCGCGAGCTCCAGCACGTCGTACTGCGCGGCGGCATCGCCTACGAGCGGATGATGATCGGCTGGCTGGACGACGTGCTCGCCACGCTGGCCCGATTCGGCCCGGGTCACTGACCGCGCCGCCGCACCGGCCGCGACCGCTCCTTCCTCTCCGGCCGCCGTACCTCTCCATTCCCATCCGTCCACCAGCCGAAAGGGGTCCTCACCATGGCTGACCACCTGCTCTTCAACCCGCGCACCTACGACCCCGCGCACTTCGACCCCGAGACACGCCGCTTGCTGCGTGCCACCGTCGACTGGTTCGAGCAGCGCGGGAAGCGGCAGCTGATCGAGGACTACCGGACCCGCGCATGGCTCGGTGACTTCCTCGCCTTCGCCGCCAAGGAGGGCCTGTTCGCCACCTTCCTGACGCCGTCGTCCACCGCGGGAGAGGGCGAGCCGGACAAGCGGTGGGACACCGCCCGTATCGCCGCGCTCAACGAAATCCTCGGCTTCTACGGACTGGACTACTGGTACGCCTGGCAGGTCACCATCCTCGGCCTGGGCCCGGTCTGGCAGAGCGACAACGCCGCCGCCCGCGCCCGCGCCGCGGCACTCCTCTCGCAGGGAGAGGTGTTCGCGTTCGGCCTGTCCGAGAAGGCCCACGGCGCCGACATCTACTCCACCGACATGCTGCTCGAGCCCGACGGCGACGGCGGCTTCCGTGCCACCGGCTCCAAGTACTACATAGGCAACGGCAACGCCGCCGGGCTCGTCTCCGTCTTCGGTCGCCGTACCGACGTCGAGGGTCCCGACGGCTACGTGTTCTTCGCCGCCGACAGCCGTCATCCGGCCTACCACCTGGTCAAGAACGTCGTCGACTCGTCCAAGTTCGTCAGCGAGTTCCGTCTGGAGGACTATCCCGTAACGTCCGCCGACGTTCTGCACACCGGCCGCGCGGCCTTCGACGCCGCCCTCAACACGGTCAACGTCGGCAAGTTCAACCTGTGCACCGCCTCGATCGGCATCTGCGAACACGCGATGTACGAGGCCGTCACCCATGCGAGCAACCGCGTCCTCTACGGCCGCCCCGTCACCGCCTTCCCGCACGTGCGGCGCGAGCTGACCGACGCATACGTCAGGCTCGTCGGCATGAAGCTGTTCAGCGACCGCGCTGTCGACTACTTCCGCTCCGCCGGCCCGGACGACCGCCGTTACCTGCTCTTCAACCCGATGACGAAGATGAAGGTGACCACGGAGGGCGAGAAGGTCATCGACCTGATGTGGGACGTCATCGCCGCCAAGGGCTTCGAGAAGGACAACTACTTCAGCCAGGCTGCTGTGGAGATCCGGAGCCTGCCGAAGCTGGAGGGCACGGTCCACGTCAATCTGGCGCTGATCCTGAAGTTCATGCGCAACCATCTCCTCGACCCGGCCGAGTACCCGAGTGTGCCGACCCGTCTCGACGCGGCCGACGACGACTTCCTGTTCCGGCAGGGGCCGGCCCGAGGCCTGGGCTCGGTGCGCTTCCACGACTGGCGCCCGGCCTTCGAAGCGTACGCGCACCTGCCCAACGTCGCTCGCCTGCGCGAACAGGCCGACGCGCTCTGCGAGTTCGTCGCCACGGCCGCCCCCGACACGGAGCAGAGCCGCGACCTCGACCTCGTCCTCTCGATCGGCCAGCTCTTCGCGCTCGTCGTGCACGGGCAGCTCGTCCTGGAGCAGGCCGAGCTGACCGGACTCGACGAGGACGTACTCGACGAACTCTTCGCCGTCCTCGTACGGGACTTCTCCGGGCACGCCGTCGAACTGCACGGGAAGGACTCGGCGACCGAGCGGCAGCAGGAGTGGGCACTGGCCTCGGTCCGGCGGCCGGTCGTCGACGAGGGGCGCACGGAGCGAGTCTGGCAGCGGGTCGAGGCGCTGTCCGGGACGTACGAGATGGCGCAGTAGACGCGCCGTTCCACATCGCGACCCCGGACAACCCTTGTGACGCACAGCACACACTCTTGAGGGAACTCGCCGGGGTCGCGATCCGACTCCCTGAACGATCCACCGCTCGCGCCCGCCGTGGCCCGCGTGCCCCGCCACGTGTCTGCGCCGGACCGGGTGAGATGTCATGCACCGACGACCATCCGGAGTCCGTTGTGTCCCGTCACGGCAAGGCGCGCACCGCGCGCCGTCTCACCACCGTCAGCGCGGTCCTCGTGGCCGGCGTCGTCGCCGCCGGCCCCGCGTACGCCCACACGGAGGTCGAGGCGAAGGGCGCACGCGCCCTCGCCCAGAACGTCACCCTGGACTTCCACGCCGCATCCGAGTCCTCCTCGGCCGGCATCACCAAGCTGGAGGTGGTCCTGCCCAAGGGCATCATTCCCGCGGACATCACCTACGACCAGGGACCCAAGGGCTGGAAGTTCGGCACCACCAGCCGCGGTTACACCGTGTCGGGCCCCGAACTCGCCGTCGGCGAAGACGCCGAGTTCTCCGTGACCGTCCGTCAGCTGCCGGAGGCCGAGGAACTCGTGTTCAAGACGCTCCAGACCTACAGCGACGGCCACGTCGACCGCTGGATCGATGTGGACGACTCGGGCGACGACGGCCATGGGCACGGCAACCCCGCGCCGACCCTGGAACTGGGGCCCGCCGAGCCCGGCGCGACACCGGTCAGCCCGAGCCCCACGGACGAAGCCACGACCGCGGCGCCCTCCAGTGACGCACCGAGCGAGCCGTCGGCTGCGGCGGCGACACCCTCCGCGAAGCAGGCCGACGACGGGGCCGACGACGGGATGGCTCCGGCCGCGTGGGCCGGTATCGGCGCCGCCGTACTGCTCGCCCTCGGAGGCGGCGTGTGGTGGATCAAGCGCCGCGGGACACCGGCCCCGTAAACCCTGTCAGGACAACCTCGCCGGACTCGTCGAGGCCCATTCCCCTCTCATCCACGGAAGCTCCGGAGCACGTTCCCTCCGGAGCTTCCGTGTTGAGTGGGTGACTTCGTCCCGGGCCGCTATTTCAGAACTCCAGGTCTACAGCCATGCCAGTGGCGTCGACGGAGTGCCCGGCGGCGCGGGCATCCCATCATGCTTGTCGCTCGGGCACTTGTGGTCAGTTCGGTGAGCCGGGCGACCGAGGACGTCCTGGACACCCGAACCGTGCCGGCGGCGCAGCACGGTGCTCATGTCACCGGGTCGGCTCCGGGAGCGATCTCCCGGGCCCGCGTCCAGAGGGCGTTGAACCACCTGACCTGGCGGTTGACCCGTTCGCGCTGCGCGTCGAGCGTGGTCTTCACGTTGACTCCGAGCTGGTCCGGTTCGAACTCCAGATACAGATCGGTGTCGAAGATCACCACGTCCCGCGCCGCCGGCCTCGGGTGCGGCTGCTCTTCCGGAGAAGGCGGGAGGACAAGGTAGCGCACCATGATGCCGACATTGCGCTGGGCCTGGCACAGCCTGGTGAACCGGGCCATGACGACGGAGTCTTCCGCCTCGGTTTCCTTGATCATGAAGAGACGGCGGATTGTGACATGACGGACCGCCATCGCCTCGGTCTGTGCGTCCAGGTACGGTCCCGCCGAGTCCGTGCCCCAGAAGGGCTGGTCAACGGAGCTGCTCGTGGCGTCGATGGTCCGCTGGGCGCACTGCGTCAGGCGGATGAGCCACTCGTTGTTGTCCCGTGGCCAGTGCGCGCTCATCCCGGTCAGGTCGGTGACGACGGAGGCAAGACTCTCCACCTCCGACCGGGCGAATGCCTTGACGATCTCCGGGCCCTGCTGACCGACCCGCCTCAAGCTTTTGATCAGGCGCTTGGCGTCACTGGTGCTCATGCCCGCATCGTCCAGATCGCTCAGCAACGCGGCAGCGTCACTGAGGTGGTCGAAGTGCTCCTCCAGCCGACGACTGCGCTCTCTGTGACCGGTCTCGACCGTGGCAAGCCGCTGCTCGAAGTCCACCATGTACTGGACGATGAGCGCGGAACCGCCGATGACGACGGCCACCGCGATCTTCCACAGCTCGTCGCCCGACTGCTCCACCAGGTTGGTGAGCACATACGCGACGGTGCTCACCACGACGGTGATGAGGACCTTCAGCACCAGGGGCGCGACGCGCACCCCGCCGGTGGCCGGTCCCGGTGTGCCCGGATCTCCCTGCATGTACCTCTCCCCCCCTCAGATGCTCACAGGATGGTGTCCGGTCGGCCCGGCGCCGGCACCTCCTGGCGCGAGCGAAGTGAAAGAAGCGCCAGCCGGTCCCGGATGCGCTGGGTGAGTGTCTTCCACTGCCTTCCGTAACCCGGTGTCTCGTCCAACTGCTCCCAGACCGGGTGCAGGGCACGGTCGACGCGGGCCCGGGGCATCCACAGGTGCAGCACGTGGTCGACGAGCGGCCCCAGGACCAGGGAGTCGGCCCGGTGGTCCGCCGCGCCGGTCCGTAGTCCGTCGAGTTTGTCGGCGACGGTGGTGAGCAGCCAGTCGTGCAGGGCCAGGTCCTCGCAGAGTCCGGCCGCGTCACCGGGTGCGGTGTCGGGCGGCAGACGCAACTCCACAACACGCAGCCCGTCCTCGTCCTTGGTGAAGAGAACGGTGGGACGGTCACCGGGGGCAGTCCGCGCGGCGGCCCAGCGCAGACGGGTGTCGGCGGTGGTGAGCGGCGGATCGAGGTCCAGGACCCGGTGCTGCCGGGAGACCCGCGCCACCAGGGACTCGGCGATCGACCCGATGTCCAGCTGTCCCGGACGGTGACCGAGGAGAAAGCCCCGGGCGACCGCCTGCTCGGGCAGTCGCCCGACGGGAACGAGCAGCCCGGGCCTGACCAGGTAGTGGCCCCAGGGCTGCCGCCGGTCGGTCCCGGCGCCGGCCAGTGAAAAGAACGCGGAGGACTGGAGCACCCGGCCCTCCACGAGCACAGCGCGGGCCCGCACTGTGCCCACGGCGCGGACCCGAGTCCCGGTGTCGGCGGGCAGCGGGCAGTCGACACCGGTCAGCACCTCCGGGGAGACCACCTGGCGGCTCGGGTGCCGGGAGACCCTGACCCGTTCGTCGGTGCGCAACCGCAGCAGCCGCACGGCCGTCGGCTCGTCCAGCGGGTCGCGGGTGGGCAGCAGGCAGGTGCGGACCTCACCGCAGGCGAGGATGGAACCGGCGTCCGTGCGCGCGGTCGACATGTCACAACCCGGGCGGGAACACGTAGGAGACGCGGTCCGCGATGCCCGGGGGCACGTCGAAGCGCTCGGCGGCGGACCGCTGCGCCACCTGCCTGAGCGGCCCCTCCTCGACGTGGACCTGGTCGAGGATGACGCGTACGGCGTGCTCGACCGGCAGGAACCGGCCGGGCAGCACACTGCGGCGAGGAAGGCACAGGACCAGGTGCGCTGCCCTTCCGTCTCGCTCCACAGCTCGACGTCCATGAAGACCGAGTGACCACGCGCGCCTGTCTCCCTTGGCGGCTGCCAGACGGCTCCGGCCGGGTCCAGGGCGGCGGAGGTGCGCTGTGACGGGGTGCGTCTGCCGTTGCTGAGCCAACCCGTGCGGCTGACGGGCGGCCGGAAGCCGCCGCTGCCCGGCGGCGGGGACTCCACCAGCCTGTCCATGACGGACTCGGCGGGGCGGATCCGCGTGCGGTCGGCGCCGGGAGCGACCGCACAGGCGGATTCGCGGGCCAGGTAGTCGATGGCCAGTCCGGCACGGGTGGCTTCTTCGACGAGCGACGGCAGGAGTTCGTCAGGAGCGGCGAGCCGGGAGAAGTAGTCGTCGATGAGGAAGCAGGTGCTGACGCGTGGGCGCGAGCCGGTGACGGACGTGCCGAGGCCGGACCGGACGGCGTCCACCCACGGCCGTACGGTGGCGAAGTGCCGCCGAAGCCGCTCGGGCCCCTCGACGATGTCCTCCATGTACAAGTGGCCGATCTCCAGGGAGAGGTGGGAGAACGGCAGGGATGCGGTACGCGGCTCGGCGCTGGACTCGCGGAAGATCGGGACGGGTCGGTTCACCGCTCCCCCCAGAAGCTGTCGTCGGTCAGCCGCTGCGCGAGGTCGCCCAGGGCCCGCCAGGTCTCCGGGTCGGCAATCCGGCGGTCGTGCACGTCCTGGTCGGTGATGAGCCGCTCCTGCCACTGGAGGACGGGTTCCAGCGGGATTTTCGCGACCATGCCGGTCCGGCCCAGCCCCCGGTCCGAGGCGAGCTTCTCGAGCGCCCTGTCGCACTGCGTCATCCACGCGTACCTCGCCGGCCCGACCTGGGACCACAGGGGCGAATCCGGATCGGGTACGGCCGCCCGCACGAATCGGATGGCGCCACGCAGCGCGTCCCCGTCGTGGCCCATGCCCTCGCCGGTGCTGAGGATGCCGCGCGGTCCGAAGGTGAGTTCCGCTGCCGCGGCGATGTGCTGCCGCGTCCACCGGTGGAAGACCAGCCATCGGTGGGGAAGCCGGTCGAGTCCGCCGCGGGGCGAGGTGGCGTCCAGCACCAGGTCGACGGCGTAGCTGCGTCCGGCGCTCAGGTCCACGATGATCACGTCGAACTCGCGTCTGAGCCGCAGGACGAGGTCGACGCACCGGTGCACGTGCTCCTCACCGGTGACGAACTCCCCTCCGTAGCGGTCGCCCGGCAGGAGGACGAGACGACCGGAGCCGTTGGGCCGGTCACGGAGGTCGGAGTGTTCGGTGCGGGCCCAGACATCGACGCGCAGGGGTTCGCCGACGGTGCCCTGCAGATAGGCGTGCAGTCCGGTCGTCTCCGCCTCGCGGTGGACGTCGGGAAGGTCGAAGACGGTGGCGGCGGTGGGAGATCCGAAGTCAAAGTCCAGGAAGCAGACGTCGGAGCCGTCCAGGGCACATTGGTAGGCGAGGTTGGCGCTGGTGACGGACCTGCCGGTCCCGCCTTTGTCCGAGGCTGAGAAGACGAGCACCGTCACACCTCCCCGTCGGTGCCGCGAGCCCGGGCGAGGGTGTCCAGCCGGGCCAGGACGTCGAGGGCGAGCGCGAGCGCCGTCCCCGCTTGTTCGCCGACCAGCCGGTGCGCCCGCTCCAGGTCGGCTTCCAGGCGCTTCATCCACTTCTCCTGGTCGGTGGCCCGGCGCGGGGCCGGGTACTGCTCCTGTTCCCTGCCCAGCAGGTGGGCGGCCTCGCTGATCGCCTCCTGCGCCTGGCCGGACAGGTCGCGGCTGTGGCTCGGCGGCTGGATGTACAGGATGTGCGCGGCGACCATGCACTCGGTGACGCGTTCCGTGATGCTCCAGGACGGTCTACCGGCTGGGACCGGTGTCTGGAGGCCGGTGACCGGCAGGCCGTTCCAGAGGCCGACGCCCGCACCGTCCTCGACGCGGTGGCTCCAGACGTGGTCGAGGGTTTCCTCCGTGAGGCGCAGCAGTTTCTCCTCTTCCGAGGTCTTCTGCGCCAGCGAGCACAACTGGACAGCTCGTTTCAGCAATTGGGTGGGGAAGTCGGTCATCACCCAGGCCATGGCGGGTCCGAGTGCCTCGCTGCCCGGCAGCGGCATGGTGACCCCTGGGCTGTGCGGGCCGGTCTCCTGGGCGTCGTTCGTGGCTGCACCGGTGAACCGACCGTGCTCGTTGAGGCGTTCCATGACCTTGATGAGATGGTTGAGGTCGTGGCCGGTGGTACGCCGGCGCATCATGTCGTGCACCAGGACGGAGACGACGGAGAGGGAGAAGTACGCCGAGTCCGACTGCTGGGACGTGGTCCGCCACGGGATCTTCGCCAGCGGCCAGCGGTCTTCGCCGAAGCGCGCGAGGGCCGACCAGTACTGGTGGGTTATCTCCCAGCGCAGCCGCAGCGCGTTGGCCAGTTTGTGCTGCTCGGTGTCGAGCAGCCCCCGGGTGAGAGTGCGCTCCGACAACAGGTCGACGATGCCGTCCAGCGCGACGACCGTGAAGTGAAGGTTGGGCAGGGGGCTGGCGACACCGGCGGGCTGCGGGACCGCCTCGTAGGCGGGGCTCTTGAAGGGAAACTCCGGGGCGTCCCGCACGATGCTCCACGACCAGCCGCACTCGAACAGGCGGTTGGGGTTCGTGAGTTCGTCACGGACCTCGGCGGGTAGATGGAGGCCGGGACTTTCGGTGATGGTCGCACGCAGCGTCCCGAACCGGCGTTGGAAGCGATCGACGACCTGACGGTCGGAGAGGCCGTCCTCGTTCAGGAGGCCGGCGAGCACCTGGCCCTCGGGGGACGCGATGTCGATCACGTGTACGGTGAAGGACCGCAGCAGACCCACGAGCGCGGCGGACAACCGGACGCTGGTGTCGCTCTGGAGCCGGTCGATGCGGTCGAGGGTGGATTGCCGGCGTGTCGTGCTGCGGCACCCCTTGAGGAACTCCAGCACGGCCAGACACAGGCTGACGGACATGGAGTAGGAGTCGACGACGTCGATGCCCCGTTGTTCCGGAGTGAGTTTCAGCGCCGGGTCGACCGGGACGAAGTAGTCGCCCCCGGCGAAGTCGGGTTCCCGTCCGTGGCGGTTGCGCTCCATGAACTCGCCGAGCACCTCGATGAGACGGAGGGGGATGTCCGTGGTGTCCCCCAGGGCCCTCAGCGCCTTCGCGACGTCGAGCTGCGTCGTGTCGGGGTGGTCCAGCCGGAAGGCCGGGATCTCGGTGGCGGGATACAGCAGGCAGAGCAGCCGCTCGGCGTCCGCGACACTGCTGCGTCCGTCCGTGTCGTCCCAGGCCCACACTCCTCCTGGGAAGGAATGCCGGGCCAGTGCCTGCCATATGTCCAGCAGATGCTGCCGTGGCCTGATCCGCATCCTGTTCTCCCCCCTCGCCGGCCACGCCTCCCCATGACGGTCATCGAAAGCTACCCGCTCACCGGAAACCGCAACCGAGAATGATGTAGTCGTAGCCGGTGCGCACCTCTCCCTGCTCACCGATCTCGTGAATCTGCACGGAATCGGTGAAGCGCCTGATGCTGGCCTCTATTTCCGTCCGGCTCACGTTGCTCGCGGGAAACCACAGATCACCCACTTGGTACCCGGCGCTGTGCTCCATGAAGGCGGCCGCGAAGGGGGCGCCAGGGGTGAGAGCCTCCAGGAAGTGCTGGACGGCGCGATGGAAGTCCTCGGTGTCGGTGGAGATCGACTCCGCGACGAAGAACATGGTGCCCGTCTGCCAGTTGTCCGGCAGGTCGACGGGCCGAAGGATGTCGCCTTCCTTCACCTGCGCGACCTCCCGCAGCCGGGGCCAGGGGCCGTCGGAGATCGCTGCGTAGGCGTCGTCCTGGCACAGCTTCTGCCAGAACTTCTCCCAACTTCCGTCATGCTTGTCGATCTGACCCCGCAAGTAGGCGCGGTTGGTCTTCGACCGGTCCAGCAGGGTGATTCGGTCGCACCAGGGCAGCATCAGAAATGCGGGGTAGAGATTGGCTCCCGCCCCCACGTCGATACCGTGAACCGGCAGATCGGACCGTCCCCGGAAATGATCACTGAAGTGGGCGCGGACAATCGACATAATCTCCTCGTCGACGGAGAGCACCTCGCTGTAGTTCTTCTCGACGTACCTCGCGGGGTCGAAGTCGTCCCACTGCGCGCCCCCGTTCAACTGTGCCTGTTCATCCGATGATCCGAAAGGCATGCCTCACGGTATCAACACAGTCGGTGGAAGGGGACATGATGAACGCACGGCAGGACCCGGCACGCTTCCGGGCACTTGAACCGGCGGGGGCACCAGGCAATTCTGGTGCGATGCCAGCACCTTCGCTTCCGCCCGGCCGGCCTCGCGAGGCCAGGGGGCAGGACATGCCCGGCCTTCTCCGTCTGGATCGGGCTGCCTTTCCCGACGATCCGATGCGAAACTCGACCCTGCGCCAGTTGCTGGACATGTACGCGGACCACCTGCTGGTCATCGAGGACGACGACGGCAGCCTGTGCGCCTACGTGCTCGCCACACCGCCGTACAAAGGGGAGAGCTGGATCTTCAGCCTGGGCGTCGCGCCCGCGAGACGCAGGAAGGGGCTGGCCCGAGCACTGATGACGCAGGCGCTGAAGACCGTGAGCGCCGAAGGGGCGAGCAGCGTCCGGCTCTGGGTGGAACCCACCAATGAACCAGCCAGAGCGCTGTACGAGTCCCTCGGTTTCACCCCAGACCCCGAGGGGCCTCGCCCTGATCACTTCGGACCGGGCGCTCACCGCCTCGGCATGAGCCTCAAGCTGTGACATCGAGGTGGGCGGTGCGGACGCGCGGGCTCAGTCCTCGTTCCTGGCCCAGGCCAGGACATCGAGTTCCCCCAGCACGGCGAGGGCCAGGGCGTAGGCGGTCCCCGGCTGGCTGTCGAGCAGCCGACGGGCTCGGTCAAGGCGGTTGACGATATTGCGCAGCGAGCGCTGCCGACTGCCGCCGGCTGGGCCGACAGGTGCCGCGAGCTGCTCTTGGCCAAGGAGACAGGCGGCCTCGCCGAGCATGTCCCTTGCCAGTCGCTCTATGTCGTGGCTACGGAAGGGGGACCGCGCATACAGCCTGTAGGCGGCGACCAGGCACTCGGTAACGCGTTCGGTCATGCTCCAGGACAGGTTCGGACCGACCGCCCAGAGACCTTCGCCCTCGCCCTCCTCGACGCGCCGGCGCCACAGGTGCTCGAAGGCCTGCTCGGCCAGGCGCAACAAGCGGTCCCGAGCGCTGAAGTCCCGGGAGAGGCATGCGAGCTGGAGGGTTCGTTTCAGGAGCTGGGCGGAGAAGTCGGGCGCCCGCCACAGGAGGAGGCTGCCGGACCGCTCCGAACCGGCGAGCGGCATGGCCACGCCGGGGTCGTGCAGCCGCCTGGCGGGATCGTTCTCAGTCATCCGACTGGTGACCCGGCCGCGGTCGGCCAGCCGTTCCATGAGGGCGGCGGTGCGGGTGAGGTCGTCGTCGGTGGCGTTGCGGCGCTCGAGGTCCTGTACGAGGACGGCGGCGACGGTCAGTGAAAAGTACTCGGATTCCAGGAGCAGGCCGGGGGTACGCCAGGGCAGGTCCTCCAGGGGCCAGCGGTCGGCGCCGAAGCGGGCGACGGCCGACCAGTACTGCTGGCTCAGTTCCCAGCGCAGACGCAGGGCCTCAGCGAGTTTTTGCTGGTCCTCGTCAAGCAGGCCGAGGACGAGGGTGCGCTCGGAGAACAGGTTCTGGATGGCGTCGAGGGCGACGACGGTGAAGTACACGTACGGCAGCCTGTCGGCGATCCCGGCGGGCTGGGCGGGGACGACCCCGTCGAGGTCGGTGACCTCGGGGGCGTCCTCGACCACGCCCCAGGCCCAGCCGCACTCGAAGAGCTGGTTCTCGTCGCGGATGGACTCGTCGACTCGGACGCCGCGGGTGAGGCTCTCGACGATGGTGACGCGCAGCGGCCGGAACCGGCGGGCGAACTGCTGAAGCACGACCGGGTCGGGCTGTTTGTTCTGTCCGATGATCTGGATCAGGCGGCGGCCCTGTTCGGACTCGGCGCCGAAGACGTTCACTGTGAAGGAGCGCAGCAGGCTGATCATCGCAGCCGTCAGCCGGGTGCCGGTGACGTCTCGCAACTCGGCGACGGCGGCCCGGGCCTCGGGCCGGAAGGTCGTGGTCTCGTAGACCTTGAGGAACCCCAGAGTGGCGAGGCAGAGGGTGACGGACTTGGCGTAGGAATCGACGACGCCCAGCTGGGCCTGATCACGGGTGAGGTGGGCTCCCGGTTCGGCGGGGGTGAGGAAGTGACCGCCGGGGAAGGTGGGATGGCCGTCCTCTCCGCTGTGGGTGCGCATGAACCGGCCCAGTGTGGCGATCAGGTGGGGCGGGATCTCCAGCCGACCGCCGACGCTCTCCAGTGCGTGCAGGACGTCCCGTTCGGTGGTGTCCGGCTGATCGATCCGCAGGGCGGGGATCTCCGTAGCGGGATACAGCAGGCAGAGCAACCGCTCGGCGTCCGCGACGCTGCTGAGCCCGTCGCGGTCCCCCTCGCCGGGCTTCCCGTCCTCGAAGGAGAAGGAGTGACGGGCCACCGCCCGCCATACATCCAGCAGATGCTGGCGCGGCTCCATGCGCATGTCGACACCCCCGTTCCTGATGCTTCCCACGCCTCGGTGCCGCGATTCCTGTCTTCGCCTTCCGCGGGGGCACCGCCGCCCTCAGGATGAGTGAGGCAGCGGACGCGGACCACGCGTGCGCAGGCGCCTGCCACGCCCGCCCGCACCGATCAGGAGCGTCATGACCGCCGAACCCCTGCAACGTCTCCTCGCCGCCGGGCGACCCGCCGCCCCGGAGGCCTGCCCGGTCCTGCTCCGCGCCGTACACGAGCACGACCTGCCCGAGCTGCTGCGACTGGAGAAGGAGGTCTTTTCGGACTTGGCTTACCCCGCCTTCCTGCTCCGCCAGCTCGTCGAGCTGTACGCCGAGCACTTCCTGGTCCTCGACGACGGCACGGGAAACCTGCACGGCCATGTGGTGGCGGGCACCCCGGCGCTGTCGCAGGACGCCTGGATCCTCGCCCTGTGTGTGGCCCGGGGTCATCGGGGCCACGGCCTCGGCCGCGAGCTGATGGCCGAGATCCTCACCCGCCTGCGCCGCACCGGCATCGAGCGGGTCCGGCTCACCCTGGAATCGGCCAACCGTCCCGCCGTCGAGCTCTACCGATCCCTGGGGTTCAGTCCCGAGGAACCAGAGGCCGAGGTGCGACGGGACTATTTCGGGCCAGGCCAGGACCGTCTGGTGATGTCATTGGGCCTCGGCCCCGGCGTCCCCCCGGGCCGCTGACTCCTCAGAACGGCGTTCGAGCCTCCAGCACCCGCATGACGTCCGCCGAGCAGCTCATAGGCGCCAGGCCCGGCACCGCGACCGTCCTCTCGGGCGCCTTCCCTGAGATGCAGGGGTCAGTGGAGGATCTCGCGTTTCTCCGACTCGTCGTCAAAGGTGAGCTGCAGTAAGGAATTTGGGGGTCGAGAAAGTAATGTCGTGAATCCGCGGGAAATCGAGATTGCAGATTCATCACGATGGTTCGGTACCTGGGGCTACCTTTTGGCGTGGCGTAAAAGTCACCTCAGATTGCAGGCAAATCGTCGCTAATCCATCAAGAATAAGACGTGATCCGGCCCGGGTGATCCCCCCACCTGCCCCCCTGTGAAGATTCCGTGTCCTTCGTGTTGATAGATCTCTCCTCCCTGTCTCCCACTTCCTGGGAGATCCATCGTGGAGAGTGCATTGAGAAAGCAAGGGGTGGGGGCGCCTCGCGGGGCGTCGGGCCTCGCGCGGCCGCAAAGCCGGTCGCAGCGGTTCAGAGCGGCGGCACTAGCCGTGTCGCTCACGCTGGTGGCACAACCGGCATTGATTGCGGCAGGCACGGGACAGGCGCCGGCCGAGGCCGCAACCGGGGTGGGGGCGTCCCTGGTGAGCGCCACGGAGCGAGGGCCTGCGCAGGCCGCGGATGAGGCGTCCGCGCGGCTGATGGCCCGGTTGCAGGACCGGCGGATCGAGATACTCTCCGAACGCGCGGAGGACTCGACCACGTGGGCGAATCCGGACGGATCGCTGACCACGGAGGCGTTCTCGGGTCCGGTGCGTGTCCAGGATGGCGACGACAAGTGGCACGACATCGACACGACTCTCGCCGACACCGGTAGGGCCGTGACACCGAAGGCGACCGCGGCCGAGGTCGAACTGTCCGACGGCGGGACGGGGACACTCGCCTCGGTACAGCAGGGCAAGCACGTGTTCGCGATGGGCTGGTCCAAGAGCCTGCCCGCGCCGACGCTGAAGGGTGACACCGCCACCTACGCGCTCACCGAAGGCGCCGATCTGACGGTACAGGCCCTACCGCAGGGCTTCGAGCAGTCGGTCGTCCTGAAGGACCGGCCCGCGGGAGAGGTGTCGTACCGGGTTCCGCTGGATCTGAAGGGGTTGAAGCTGTCCAAGGCCGACAACGGCCACCTGCTGCTGAAGTCAGCGGACGGTGAGGTTGTCGCCGAGGCTTCGGCGCCGGCGATGTGGGGATCGGACAAGGACAAGGCGTCCGGTGACCCGGCGCACGTCGCCGAGGTGGATACCGCCATTGAGCACGACGCCGATGGCGGCACCGTGCTTGTCCTGAAGCCGGATGCCGCCTTCCTGGCCGATCCGGACGTGACGTACCCCGTGACGGTGGACCCGGTCTCCACGTTGGCGGCGTCGACCGACACCTGGGTGGCGACCAACTACCCTGACTCGCAGCGTGGTTCGACCGAACTGAAGGCCGGCACATATGACGCGGGCACCACGGTGGCCCGCAGCTACGTGAAGTTCGACGTGTCCAGGTTCAAGGGCAAGCACATCCTCGACACGAACCTGGCACTGTACTCGTACTACTCCTCGACCTGCGCCACCACGGGCGCCGGCGTACAGGTCCGCCGGATCACCGCCGACTGGGACCCGGACACCGTGGCCTGGAGCGCCCAGCCCGGGACCACCACCACCGACGCCAAGACGAACACGGCGGCGCTCGGCTACAGCTCGTCGTGCCCGGCCGGGTACATGAACTTCGACGTCGACGGGATCGTGCAGACCTGGGCCGACGGCTCGGCCAACCACGGCATGCAGATCCGCGGCGCGGACGAGTCGGACTCGCTCACCTGGCGCCGTTTCCGCTCGGCGAACTACGCCTCGGGGGACGCCACCTCCGAGCCGCACCTGACGGTCACCTACAACTCCTACGGCACCACCTCCGCTCTCGCGGTCTCTCCGTCGACGGTCAACGCCTACAACGGCTCCCGCTACGTCACCTCGCTCACGCCCCTGCTGAGTGCGAAGGTGACGGACGCCGACGGCAGCACCGTCAAGGCGCAGTTCGAAGTGACCCCGAACCCGACGTACAACGACGCGGGTACCTACGCGTACACCGGCACCAGCTCGGGTGTGGCCTCCGGTGCAACGGCCAAGCTCACCGTGCCTTCGGCCGACGCCTTCCCCGCGGGCTCCCATCTGCGGGTGCGGGTACGCGCCTACGACGGCACCGACTACGGCACCTGGTCGGCGTACACGAACTTCACGCTCAACACGGCCAAGCCCGCGGCCCCCGCCGTCACGTGCACGCCGTACGCCAAGGACGTCTGGACCGACAAGGCCGATGCGGGCGCGACCTGTGTGCTGGACACCTCCTCCACCGACGGCCAGGGCTACTACTGGGGCCTGGACGACCCCAACACGCCGCAGCGGACCGATGACACGGCCAACGGCACGGGGGGTGACCCGCTCGACGTCACCATCAAGCCCGCCGCCGGCTGGCACACGCTGTACGCCAAGACCATCGACTCGGGCGGAAACGTCTCCACCGGCACGACCGCGTACGCCTTCGGCGTCGGTGGCGCCGCACTGCTGACCCCGGCCCAGGGCGACCGGCCGAACTCGGCCGTCTCCCTGACTTCCCGCGGCGGCAGCGGCAGCACCGGTGTGACCTACCAGTACCGCCGAGGCGAGACCGACACGTGGCAGGACGTCCCGGTCGCCGATGTCACGAAGACCGCCGACGACTCGGCCCTCGCCGCCTGGCCGCTGGCGATGAGCGACGTGACGCCGGCCGGGCTCACCTGGAACATCACCAGGACTCTGACGGAGGACGGCCCGGTCGACCTCCGAGCCAAGTTCACCGGCAGCGCCACGGTGAACTCCCCGGGCAGCACGGTCACCCTGGACCGGTGGGGCGGCGCCGACGTGGCCGAGGACATCGCCCCGGGTGGCGTGAACGCCGTCACCGGCGACCAGACCTTCAGCGCCAACGACGCCGACGCCTTCGGCCTGACCGCCACCCGCACCGCCTCGTCCCGCCGTCCCGGCCTGGCCGAGGACCAGGACGGTCAGGCGCCGGTCTACGGCCCCCAGTGGAGCGCCGGTTTCGGCTCCGACCGCACCGGCACCGGCTGGGTGTACCTCCGCAAGACGTCCGCGACCGCGGTGGCGGCGCTGCGCGCGGACGGTTCGGCCGTCGGCTTCACCGCCACCGCCGTAGGCGGCTGGACCGCCGAGCCCGGCGCTCAGGGCCTGGCTCTGACCGGGTCGCTCACCGCGGGCTTCACGCTGAAGCACTCCGACGGCTCGGTGACGAAGTTCGCCAAGGTCTCCTCGGACGCGGCGGCCTGGCAGGTGACGTCGACGGCGCTGCCGACCGACAACTCGACCACGACATACGTGTGGGACAAGACCACGTCAGGTGGCAAGACCCTGGCCCGCCCGAAGTACCTGATCGCACCCACCACCGCCGTCCCGTCCGACACCTGCCGGGCCACCCCGGCCACCAGGGGCTGCCGGATGCTGGAGTACGTCTACGCGGACACCACCACGGCCGCGAGCGGCGCATTCGGTGACGTCGCCGGCCAGGTGAGGCAGATCAGGCTCTGGGCCACCGACCCGGGCGCGGACAAGGCCACCCCCACCGCGGTCGCCACGTACGCCTACGACACCGACGGCCGCCTGCGCGAGGCGTGGGACCCCCGGACCTCGCCGGCTCTGAAGACGGAGTACACCTACACCGCCGCCGGCCGGGTCGCCACCCTGACCCCGCCCGGCGAACTGCCGTGGACCTACTCCTACGGCCAGGTCGGCTCGGCCGCACCCGCCGGCCCCGGCATGCTGCTGTCGGTCTCCCGGCCGACCCTGAAGACGGGCAGCACCACCGAGACCGACGGAACCGCGGTCACCAAGGTCGTCTACGACGTGGCCGCCGGCGGCAGCCACGCCCCCTACGACCTCTCCGCCTCCGGCGTGGCCGCGTGGGGCCAGACCCAGCCCCCGGTCCGTGGCACCGCGGTCTTCCCGGCCGACGCCGCGGCCAAGGTGCCCACGACCCATGATGGAGCCGACGCCGCGAGCGGCGACTTCACGCGGGCAACCGTCACCTACTTCTCGGCGTCCGGCCGAGAGGTCGACACCGCCGAGCCGGGCGGTCACATCTCGACCACCGAGTACGACGAGAACGGCGCCGTGGTGCGGCAACTCAGCGCCGCCAACCGCGCCCTGGCCCTCGCCTCCTCCGGCGACGCACTGGACCGGCTCACCGTCCTCGGCATCGACGGGCTGTCCACGGCCGACCGTGCCCAGCAGCTGTCCACCGTGTCCACCTACACCGCCGACGGCTCCCTGCTCGACGAGTACGGCCCGCTGCACCTGGTGGTCCTGCAGAGCGCGCTGAAGGCCGGCACCGGCGGCACCGACCGGCCCGCGGGATCCCGGATTCCGGCGCGTCGGCACACCGCCAACAGCTACGACGAGGGCCGTCCGACGGACGGAACCGCGACCGTGTCCCGGAAGCCGACCACCACGGTCGTGAGCGCATCCGTCGACGGCTACCCGACGGGCGCCGACGCGCGCACCAGCCGGACGGTCTACGACTGGGCCAAGGGCCTGCCCACCAGGGAGACCGAAGACCCGAGCGGCAAGAACGTCAGCCGCATCACCGGATACGACACCCAGGGGCGGGTGGTCGCCGAGTCCGAGCCGCTGTCGACCGGGTCCGACGCCGGTACGACAACCCGCCGCTACTGGACCGCCACCGGGTCGGGCGCCTGCCAGGGCCGCCCCGAATGGGCTGACCTGCTCTGCTCCTCCGGTTCGGCCGACCCGAACAGCACCGGCACCACGACCGTCGAGTACGACCGCTGGGGCCAGACGGCCCGGACGACCGTCACCGGCGGCTCGGAGACCCGTACCACCACGGTTACCACCGACGCCGCGGGCCGGGTGCTCAAGACGGCCGTCAGTGGCAACGGCGACCAGACGGTCCCGGCCGTCACCAGGACGTACAACCCGTCCGACGGCGAGCCGGCCACGATCGTCTCCGACACCGGGACGATCACATACACCCGCGACAGGCTGGGCCGCCAGACCGCCGTCACCGACGGCGCGGGCAACACGGCGACCACCGAGTACGACGGCCTGGACCGCCCGGTCAAGGTCACCGACTCGGTTCCGTCGACGACGACGTACACCTATGACAGCGACAAGGAGCCCCGAGGACGGGCGACCGCCGTCACCGACTCCGTAGCCGGAAAGGTCACGGCCGGCTACGACGCCGACGGCTCGATCGCGAGCGAGCAGCTGCCGGGCGGGTTCACCGTCACCTGGGACCGCGACACCGCGGGCAACACGGTGTCCAAGACGTACACCGACAGCGCGGGCGTCGTGGCGTTCGCCGACAACACCGACGTGAACATCCACGACCAGAACACCACCCGCAGCCAGACGAAGGGTTCCACGGTCAGCGCCGACTACACGTTCGACGCCCTCGGCCGCTCCGCGGCGATGCACTCGGGCAACTGGTTCCGCTGTGTCGACGAGTCGTACGACTACGACGACAACAGCAGTCTGAAGAAGATCACCACCGCGACCGGTTCCTGCCTGTCCGCGGAACGGACCACCACGACCACGACCCGCACCTACGACAGCGCGGGCCGCCCCACGGGCACCGGCTACACCTACGACGCCCTGGGCCGCGCCACAGCCCTCGCGGGCGGCACGTCCTTCGCCTACTTCGCAAACGGCACCGTCTACCGGCGCACTGTCACAGACACACGGCAGACCTTCACCTACGACGCCGCCGCCCGGGCCGCCTCCGCGCGGCAGGAGACCCTCAAGGACGGAGCCTGGACCGCGGCGGGCACCACGAAGTACCACTACGACGACACCGGCGGCCAGATCGCGTGGGAGGAGAACACCTCTGTCACCCGGCACGTCAGGGACTTGGCGAAGGAGCCCCTCGCCACCACCTCGGCAAGCGGTGCGGTGGTCCTCTCCCTGAACGACCTCGACGGAGTGGCGGCCGTACAACTGCCGCTCGACACGTCGCAGGCCCCGGTGGTCGACGGCGGATCGGGCGACGACGTCAGCATCTCCCCGATGACCGCGGTCAGCGCCACCCCCGTCAGCACCTTCGAATACGCCGTCGGCGGAGCCACCATCAGGATCCCCACCGGCTGCTTCTGGAGCCAGCTGATCAAGGGCAGCGGCAGGAAGATCACCTACCAGGACGGCAGCGCCGACTGCTACCCGCCCGCCTCGATCTACACCAAGTTCTGCAACTGGCGGGTCGACTTCCACTACGCCGACACCAACGGGCGCACCTACTCGATCAACAAGGGTTCCATGCACAATACGTGCGCCTACGGCGACCTGATCCGCAAGCGGGAGAGGAACCACACCCTGCCGCACTACGGAAAGGCGTGCGCGCACCTGTTCGTGGCCGGCAAGCGGAGGGAAGTGACATGCATCAACATCATCAGGTAGGCGACGAGGGGGGTGCCGACGAGACCGCCCGGCCGGACCGCGCGCCGTCCTGGATGATCCCGCTGGAGATCGCCGTGTTCGTCGCCGTCACCCTGGCCGTGACCGCGCTGGTCCTGGGCGGCATCCAACTGGTGAAGTCCCCGGTGGTGATCGGAACGACCTACACCGCCCTCCTCCTCACCGGGGCCGCGGCCGTCGGTGTCGTCGCCGCGGCGCGCACCCGCAAGCGGGTGCTGCGCCGACGCCACCCTCGCCCCTGACGCACCATCGCCGCTGCCGCGGGGCCGGAACAGATCAATTCCGGCCCCGCGGCAGTCGGCGTAGGCACGCCGGACGCAATCCGCAGGGGCGGACCGGCCGGTGCCGGTCCGCCCCCTCCCGGGGTCGTGCTCGAACTGTCAGGACGTCAGGGGAGCTTCACCAGGTTCCACTGCTGGTTCGTGGTGCCTCCGGCGGGCCACTGGTCGATGACTCCTCCGTCCGCGGTGGAGTTGCCGAGGACGTCGATCCGGTAGCCGTCCAGGCGGGACTCGATGACGTAGTTGCCGTTGTCGTTCGGGTAGATCTGCCACTGCTGGTTCACGCTGCCGGCGGGGGTCCACAGCTGTAGCTGGGTGCCGGGCCAGGCGGTGGCGTGGTCGATGTCGAGGGCCTTGCCGCTGCCGACGCCGACGATGCTGTAGTAGCCGGCGCTGTTGCGGGTCAGCTTCCACTGCTGGTGGGTGCCTCCGCCGTAGGTCCACTGGTCGATCTTCGTGCCGTTGGCGGTGGCGGCCCCGATCGCGTCCAGCACCTTGCCGCTCTGGACGCCGACGATCTTGTAGGTGCCGGATAGGTCGGGCACGGTACCCGGGGTGATGGACAGGTTGGAGTACTGGACGGGGTAGAAGCCGGCCGTGCCGAGACCGACGAGGCCTCCGCCGTAGCTGGTGTCGGTGACCGTGCCGACGGTGGTGCCGTCGATCTTGGCTGTGATGGTGCTGCCCTGGAACGACAGGGCCATGTTGTGCCAGGTGTTCGTGCCGGGCGCGGTGACCGTGCCGCTCGCCAGGGTGGTCCACGTCCAGGAGGTGTTCGTCTTCTGCAGCGACCAGGCGCCGGTGTCGGACAGGCGCAGGTGGTAGGCGTTGAGTCCCTGGTTGTTGTTCGCCTGAGTGCCGGCCCTGCCGAGGATCTCCGCGGCGCTGCCGCTCTTCTCCAGCAGCACGTCGGAGCTGACGGTGTAGTTGCTCCAGCCCGTGTCGCCCATCATGGTGTACGGCTGGGGCCCGGTCTGGGTGACCCAGGCGATCGGCGCCATGGGAGCCGTCTGGCGCAGGCACTGGCCGCTGCGGCCGCCGGTGCAGGGTGCGGCCTGGAAGGCGCCGTTCATGGTGGCGAGGTATTTCGCCTCCTGGCCGGTGCTGTAACCGGCGAAGGAGTCGGAGTAGGGCAGAGCCAGCTGCGAGCGCTGCGGCGGCGTGGTGCTGCCGGCGCCCCCACCCGAGGAGGTGGTCAGCGTGTAGACGTGGCCGGGGTCGAGGGTGAGGGTGTAGGAGCCGCCGGTGGCCGTCAAGTCGGCGTTCTTCACCATGCGCGGGTTGCCCAGGCCGGGCTGCGAGAGGTCGGTGGACCACACGTGCAGGGTGCCGCCGGGCAGACCGCCGGCCACGTTCAGCGTGACCGTCTGCGAGGCGGTGGCGTCCACCGTCTCCAGGACCGTGCTCCAGGCGCTCTTGTCGGGCGCGGCATAGCTGACGTAGGAGCCGTTGGCGCGGGCGCCCCCGAGGTAGCCGCTGGCCGTGTCGAGGTACTTCCAGCCCGGAGAGGTGAACTGGGTGGTCTGACCGATGACCCAGGCGGTGCGGCCCACGATGTAGTTGCCCGACCACGGCTGGTTGGCTGTGATCAGACCCTTGGCGTTGTGGTGCTGGTTGTTGTAGATCGACGCGACGATGGGCCAGTTGATGAAGGCGGTCATCTTGGCGTCGATGTAGCCGCGGTTGAGCGCCCGGGCGACCGGAGCCGCGCCGGCCTCGGCGCCCTGCGAGCCGCTCTCACTGGCCCAGATCGGCTTGCCGAGGGTCTGCGCGTCGGTGGTGGAACTGCAGCTGGTCATGGTGCTGTTGCACGGGTAGTGGGCACCGGCGATGTCCACGGCGTTGTACAGGGCGCTGTCGTTCTTCATGCCGGTGGCGATCGTCCAGGCGTTGGGCCCGTAGTTGTCGCCGCCGACCAGCTTGGTGGAGGTGTAGCCGTTGGAGATCAGCGCCGCCTTCAGGCTCTTGTACCACGAGGCGCTGTAGACGTGCTCGTTCCAGCCGCCGACGTAGTCGATGCCCAGCCCGTGCTGCTTGGCGCAGCCCAGCCACGCGATGTAGTAGTCGACCATGTCCTGGCTGTGGAAGGTGCCGTTGCCGACCCAGCCCGGGGCACCCCAGGGCATGGCTGAGAGCTTGATGCCGGGGTTGCGGGCCTTGGCCTGCTCCATCAGCCACCACTCGTAGCCGGCGTTGCAGTCGATCTGTCCGCGGGCGTGCTGGAAGCTGGCCTCGGCGCCGTCGGTGGAGTTGACGTCGCCGCCCATCTCCACCTTGAGGATCTGCAGGGACGCGCCGTAGCCGGGCTTGAACAGGTAGTCCAGGATCTCGTTGCGCTGGGTGGCGGGGTAGTCGACCAGCAGGCGGGTGTTGCCGCCGCCGCCGCTGATCGCTCCGACGCCGTCGAAGGTCCGGCCGCTGCTGGTGCCGTCCACCGTGATCGCGGTGTTGGTGACGGCGTACGCGGTCGACGGATACCGCCCGGTGAGCAGGGCGAGCATGAGGAACGCGGCGGCGAGGGCCGCTATCCGTCTGATGTGCCTGTCGGGCAGGCGCAGGATGTCGGGCAAGGGTCGGTCCTCCTGGGGATAACGTTCCGCGCCGGGGCTTTGGCACGTACGAGGGGGTGATGTCGATGCGAGGCCGGCCAGACCCGTTCCCGGGCCAGGGACGGGCTCTGCCCAGGGAAGTGGGTCGGGGTCGTGGTCGCGAGTCGCGCACAAAAGCGGGCACACCGGGACAACTGTCACTGGAGCAGGCCAGCTAGGCGCCCCTGAGGGGCCGTCCGCCGTGCCGGATGCATTGCCACCCTGCCACCGTCTGGCTGTGCAGGACCGTCCGGTGCAGCGGGAAACGAAACAGAAGCGAACACAAACAGAGGTTTCCAAGCACGGCGGAACATATCGGGGCCTCACGCAGATGACAAGATTCCGGTCAGCCTCAACATGCCTGGCCGACGAACGAGCGCCATGCACACGTGTCCGGCGAAGTCGATCTGCGGCATCGCGGTGTGCACGGAACCGACCTGGGGGAGGAAATCCGGTCACGGTCCATTGACCGAACGGAGTGTTAACGGTAACACTCTCTCTCGCGTCGGCGGCGATTCCGCCGTTGTACGTCATGGCGAACAGCACAACCGTCGGCGAGGCCCACGCCCGTCGAGACGCTTAACGCCTGGAGATTCCCACTTCAGGGCATCGCCGCCCCGAGAGCCGCCCGACGGAGCGTAAATGTGATCGATAACATTCCTAGGCCCACAGCGCCCTACCTGCCGGGCGACGGAAGCCGACGTCCCCCAGCCGTTCCGCCGACGTCGGCCGCAACCGTGCACCACCGCAGGCGGGGCCGGATTCGCGCCACCGTCGAGGCCTACCTGCTGCTCACGCCGAGCCTCGCCGGGCTTGTGCTCTTCCTGGTGGCGCCGATCGCAGCAGTCGTCGTCATCAGCTTCTTCGACTGGAACCTGATGGGCGCCCCGCACTTCGTGGGGCTGGCGAACTATCGCGAGATGATGGGCGACAGCGAGGTGTGGCGCGCGATGCGCAACACCGTGTACTACGTCCTGCTGAACATCCCCGCGCAGACCGTGCTCGCGCTGCTGCTCGCCCTCGCGATGAACCGGAAACTGCGGGGCGGCAAGGTCTTCCGGGTGCTGTTCGTCCTGCCGTGGATGGCCATGCCGGTGGCCCTCGGCATCGTCTGGAGCTGGGCGTTCGACCCACAGCACGGCGTGGTGAACCAGTTCCTGGCCCTGTTCGGCATCGACGGCCCCGCATGGCTGTCGTCCACCACCTGGGCCATGCCGGTGCTGGCCTCGGTCAACATCTGGCAGTACACGGGCTACACCATGCTCTTCCTGCTGGCCGGCCTGCAGGCGATCCCCGAGTCGCTCTACGAGGCGGCCGACCTGGACGGGGCAGGACCCGTGCACCGCTTCTTCCGGATCACGCTGCCCCTGCTGCGCCCGTCGATGTTCTTCGTGCTGGTCACCAACACCATTGGGTCGTTCCAGATGTTCGACACCGTCTACGTGATGACCCAGGGCGGGCCGGGCGGGTCGACGACCACGATGAACTACGACATCTACCAGCAGGCCTTCCAGCTGTTCCGCACCGGCTACGCCTCGGCGCTGGCGATGCTCCTCTTCGCCGTGATCCTGCTGGTGACGGCCGTTCAGGTCCTGTACTTCCGCAAGCGCACCGTCTACGACTTCAGCTGAGGACGGCCACGACCATGTCTTCTCTCTCCACCGCCGTCCGCAGAACCACGCTCTACGGGATCCTCGCCGCCGGAGCGCTGCTGTCGATCGCCCCGTACCTGCTGACGCTGAACGGCGCGTTCAAGCGGCCGTCGGACCTGCTGTCGACCGACGCCTGGGCACCCGCACACCCGGCCACCTTCGCAAACTTCGCCGACGTGTGGGACCAGTACGGGATGTCCTCCTTCCTGCTGCACACCCTCGTCGTGGCGGTCGTCGTCACCGCCGGGCAGGTGGTGTTCAGCGCGCTGGCGGCGTACGCGCTGGCCCGGATGGAGTTCGCGGGGCGCGACTGGATCTTCTGGGGCTACCTGGCCACCATGATGGTGCCTCAGATGATCACGCTCGTGCCGCTGTTCCTGATGATGCGTGAACTGGGCATGGTGGACACGTACGCCGGCCTGATCCTGCCCACCGTCTTCGGCACCCCGTACGGCGTCTTCCTGGTACGCCAGCACTTCAGCACCGTCCCCAAGGACCTGGAGGCCGCGGCCCGCATCGACGGGGCGAACACCTGGACCATCCTGGTGCGGATCATGCTACCGCTGAGCCGTCCGATCCTGGCCACGCTCGCGATCATCACGTTCGTCAACACCTGCAACAACTTGATCTGGCCGCTGATCATCACCAACAGCGACCGCACCCGGGTGATCACCGTGGGTATCGCGGCCCTCCAGGGCGAACACGTCTCCGACCTTCCGCACATCGTGCTGGCCGGTGCGGCCCTTGCCCTGCTTCCCCTGATCGCGGTGTTCCTCGTCTTCCAGCGGCACATCGTCCGCTCGATCGCCCTCACCGGCCTGAAGTAGCCGGCCCCACCCCGACCTCCCCCACACCACGTCACACCACCAGCACCGAAAGGGACGCCCAACCATGTCCGCATCCTCCCGAAGAATCCTGGCCGCCACCGCCGCCGGCGCACTCCTGCTCGGCCTCTCCACCGCCTGCGGATCGTCCGGCTCGGACTCCTCCTCGTCCTCAGGCACCGTCACCCTGCGGTACGCCATGTGGGACGCGATCCAGGAGCCGGCGCTGAAGAAGTCGATCGCCGTGTTCGAGAAGCAGCACCCCAACATCAAGGTCAAGATCGAGCTGAACGCGTGGGCCCAGTACTGGAGCAAGCTGCAGACCCAGATGGCCGGCCGCACCGCGCCCGACGTCTTCTGGGACCACGTCGCCTACTTCCCGCAGTTCGCCCAGCAGGGCGTCCTCACCGACCTCGCCCCGTACATCAAGGCCGACAAGCTGGACACGTCGATCTACGACCCCAAGCTGCTGGCCGGCTGGCAGCAGGACGGCAAGCAGTACGGCCTGCCGAAGGACTGGGACACCATCGCCCAGGTCTACAACAAGACCATGGTCAAGAAGGCGGGGCTCACGCAGGGCGAGCTGGACGGCCTGACCTGGAACACCACCGACGGCGGCAGCTTCGTCAAGGCGCTGCAGAAGCTCACGGTCGACGCCAACGGCAAGCACCCGAACGAGAAGGGCTTCGACGCCAAGCACGTCAAGCAGTACGGTCTCGCGCTCGGGTCGGCCAACGGCCAGACGGACTGGTGGGACGCGGCGGTCCAGAACGGCTGCAAGCTCCAGGACAAGGCGTGGGGCAAGTGGACGATCAACCAGCCGTCCTGCGTGCAGGCCATCCAGTTCATCCAGGACCTGCGGCTGAAGTACCACGTGGCGGTGCCGGCCTCCGTCACGAACCCGCCCAACGGGGCGTCCCTGCCACAGGTACTGGCCCGCAAGCAGGCGGCCGTGGTGTGGGACGGCAGCTGGGACCTCAACGCGTACCAGAGCTCGATGGAGGGCAACTTCGGCGTCGCCGAGCTGCCCGGTGGCCCGGTGGGGAAGGGCACGGTGTACAACGGGCTCAGCAACGCCCTGTACGCCGGCAGCAAGCACCCCAAGGAGGCGTGGGAACTCGTGAAGTGGCTCGGGTCGCAGGAGTCCCAGAAGATCATCGTCTCCGAGGGGTCGGTGTGGCCGGGCATCCCCACGCTCAACAAGGACTACGTGGGCGTGTGGAAGCAGCGGGGCGTGGACGTCAGCGCCTTCTCCAAGGAGGCCGAGGGCACAACGATCGGCTACCCGCTGACCACGTCCTCGTCGACGTACAACGTCAAGGTGCAGGACGCCTTCAATCAGGTGTGGTTGGGACAACAGACCCCCAAGGCGGCTGCCGACTCCGTCAATGAGGCGTCCAACGCGGCCGTCAAGTAGCCGGCACCGCCGACACACGCCCCGCCCACCCCGCCAGGAGCCCACGACCATGCAGAAGCCCACCCCAGCCCGTCCCGGCGAGGCACCCTCCGAACAGGGTGGCGACCGGCAGCGCTCGGTCAACATCTGGGACGTCGCCAAGGCGGCAGGGGTCTCCCACCAGACCGTCTCCCGCGTGGTCAACAGCAGCCCGAGGGTGAAGAAGACCACCCGCGACCGCGTGCTGAAGGTCATCGACGAGCTGGGCTACAAGCCCAACCGCCTGGCCCGGGCGCTGGCCGGGGGTGTGGTGCGCTCGGTGACGGTGCTCACCTCGGACACCACCCTGTACGGGGCCTCCCTCGCGCTGCGGGGCATAGAGGAGGCGGCCCGGGCCGCGGACTTCGCGGTGTCGGTCAGCGTCCTGGACGACAACTCCCCGTTGACGCCCGACGACGTCGCCGGCCGGCTCGCCCGGCCCGGGGAACCTGTCCTGGTGATCGCCTTCAACGCGGCCGGCGAACGGGCCTGGCGTGCGCTTCCCGCCGACTTCCCCGCGGCCGCGGTGGTGGAGCGGCCGCAGGAGGAGCACGCCGACGGCCGGCCGGAAGCCTGGCTCGACGACCGGGCGGCGGCCGCCCAGGCCACCCGGTACCTGCTCGGCCTGGGCCACCGCACCGTCCACTACATGACCATCCCGTCCTCCACGACCCGGGTCGGGCAGCGCGCCGAGGGCTGGCGGGACGCGCTCACCGCCGCCGGTCATTCCGCCCCCGAGCCGCTGGACGGCGGCTGGAGCCCGCGATCCGGGTATCTGGCCGCCCGCAGGGTGGTCGCGGATCCGCAGGTCACCGCCGTGCTGTGCGGCAACGACGATCTCGCACTCGGTGTGCTGCGGGCGGCCCGGGAGGCGGGCCGGGACGTGCCGGGTGACCTGAGCATCATGGGCTTCGACGACGCGCCGTACGCGGCGTACACCCACCCCACCCTGACCACGGTACGACTGGACTTCGAAGGGCTGGGCCGCGGCGCCTTCGGAATGCTGCACCGGCTCCTCGACCCGGAGAACGCTCCCGTACTCCCGCTGTGGGCCGAACCGGAACTGATCGTCCGCGAGAGCACCGGCCCGGCGCCACACCGGACCGCCTGACCGCCCCGCCGGAGCCTTCGTGGCACCGGCGGCCAGAAGAAACTCCGTAGCGCTTCCATCCGCGGGGGATGTGAGCGATAACATCCCGGTTCCCCGATCCGTCCTCCCGCAGTGCCGCGGGAGGAGAAAGCCAGGTTCCCATGTCCCTCGACACCCGCACCCCGGGCGCCGCGCCGCCCGGCCGGAGAAGAGCACACCTCACCAGAGCACTGCTGGCCTGCGCGGCCCTCGTAGGCACCGCACTCGCCGTGCCCCAGCCGGCAGCCGCCGCCACCCAGACCTTCACCGTCGACCTCGGCACGACCACCGGGGCCGTCCTGCGCGGCTCGAACGGCGCGCTGTACGGACAGAGCGACGACGGCGTCCCCAGCGACAACCTGCTGGCGCCCCTGAAGCTCACCACCGGATCGCAGAAGCCCCCGAACGGTGCCCAGCACCCCAACGGGGACATCCTGCAAGTGGCCCCGTCGTTCTTCCGCAACGGCGGCGGCACGATGTACACCAACATCCAGGACATGTACTCGAACTGGCCGTACCAGAACCTCGGCATCAGCGACTACCTCACCAAGGTCGACAGCGCGGTCAACGCGATCAAGGGGACCTCGTACGCCGACAAGGTCGTCTTCGTCCCCTTCAACGAGCCCGACGGCATCTGGTACACCGGCATCAAGAGCGGCGACGCCACCGTCTACCAGAACGCCCTGAACAAGTTCAACTCCGACTGGAGCACCGTCTACGACCGGATCCGGAGCATCATCCCCGACGCGAAGATAGGCGGGCCCAACACCGCCAACTGGAACAGCAAGTTCTTCGGCGACTTCCTGACCTACGCCAAGTCCAAGAACCAGCTGCCGGACGTGTTCACCTGGCACGAGCTCGGCCCGGGCTCCCTCGCCTCGTACCGCGGCCACTACGCCACGTACCGCTCCCTGGAGAGCGCCCGGGGCATCAGCCCCATCACGGTCAACATCGACGAGTACGCCAACCGGCGCGACCTGTCCGTGCCCGGCCAGATGGTGCAGTGGGCCGCGATGTTCGAGGACACCAAGGTCTACGCCCAGCAGCCCTACTGGGACGCGGCCGGCAACATGGACGGCAACACGGCCCTCACCAACAGCCCCAACGGCTCGTGGTGGTTCTGGCGCTGGTACGCCGGAATGACCGGGCAGACCGTCAAGGCGACCCCGCCGCAGCCCAACGTCCAGGACACCCTCCAGGGCATGGCCTCGCTGGACGCCACCCGCAAGCAGGCCCAGGTGGTCCTCGGCGGATCCGCCACCGACACCGACGTGGTGATCAACAACATCCCGAGCACCACCTTCGGCAGCAAGGTCGAGGTCACCGTGCAGGCCCTGGACTGGTCCGGCTACGACGGCGTGTCCGCGCCGCCGCAGACCATCTCCCGTGCCGCCTTCACTCCCTCCAGCGGGTCCATCACCGTTCCGCTGACCGGCCTGAACCGCATGTCGGCCTACCGCATCACGGTCACCCCGAACGGCGGGGGCACCGCCGCCACGCCCACCGTGCCGCAGAGCACCTCGTACGAGGCCGAGAACGGCACCATCACCAGCGGCACGATCACCACTGAGGGCAACGGCGCCAACTACAACGAGTCTCAGAAGTACGCGGCCTCCGGCAACAAGGACGTCACCGGCCTCAGCGCGGCGACCAGCAAGGTCGACTTCGCGGTGAGCGCTCCGTCCTCCGGCACGTACAACCTGCGGATCTTCTACGGCAACCAGACCGGCACCCCGGCTCAGCAAGCGCTGCGGATCGACGGCGCCAACCCGAAGTTCGTCACCTACCCGTCCACCCTGAACTCCGGGTACCGGAGCACGATCACCGTCCCGGTCACACTGAGCGCGGGCAGCCACACCATCTCCCTCGCCAAGTCCGACAGCACCCTGGGCACCGGCGTGGGTGACGTGACCCTCGACAAGATCGGCCTGACGGACGCGCAGAGCAACCCGGAGACGCTGTACGAGGCCACGTTCGCCGACACCAGCGGCACCCCCGGCTGGTCGTACGCGGACGTGGGCGAGGCCGGGACCGGCGCCGTCGTCCTGGACTCCGGCGACAGCACCACGTTCGACGCCTACGCGCCCACCAACGGCTACTACACCGTGAAGACCGACTACGCCTCCACGGGCGGAACGGCCGCCTTGGCCCTGAACGGCACCACCGTCGCCACCCTGGCCAACTCCAGCGGCGCGGCGGCCACCGCGAGCAACCGCCTCTACCTGGTCGCCGGCATCAACCGGATCAAGGTCAGCCCGAACAGCGGCGCCACGGTCACCCTGCGGGACCTGAAGGTGACCGGCTCGGGTGACACCACCGGCGTCACCAAGATCGAGGCCGAGAGCGGCACCCTGGCCGGCGCGGCCAAGATCCAGTCGAACGTGTGGAGCTCCGGCGGCAAGAACGTCGGCTACATCGGCAACGGCGGCGCCAACACGCTGACCTTCGGCAACATCAGCGCCCCGGCCGCGGGCCGGTACGCGGTGGTGGTCCACTACGCCAACAACGACCGGTCGGGGACCGGCAGCTACAACACCAACGTCAAGTCCCGCACCGCCCAGCTGACGGTGAACGGCGGCACCCCGACCACGTCGACCTTCCGCAACACCTACAGCTGGAGCGACTTCTGGTCACTGGGCACCACCGTCAACCTCAACGCCGGAACCAACACCCTGAAGATCTCCAACTCCTCCGCCTACGCACCCGACATCGACTACATCGAGGTCGCCCCGGTGAACGGCTGACCGTACCCACCCCAGGGCCGCCGCCGAGCCGGGCGGCGGCCCTGCTCCCTGCGTGCCGCCGCACGTTCCCACCACCCGACCGCCATCAGCCCGAAAGGCCGCCATGCCGAACATCGCCCACGACCCCGAGCACCGGCTGTGGGTCCTGTCCGGACCCGGCTCCAGTTACGTGCTGCACCTCGACGACGCCGACCGACTGCGCGGCCTGCACTGGGGGCCCCGCCTCACGCTCGACCAGGCCGTCTCCCTGCTCCGCTACCCACAGCCCGGCCGCCGCTCCTTCGAGGACGACGCCGACGGCACCCTCGACCTCGACACCGCCGGAGCCATGCGCTACGCCCACGCGGGCGTCCAGGTCCGCTTCCCGGACGGCGTGCGCGACCTCGAACCGCAACCGGCCGGCGAGGGGTTGCTGTACCACGAGGACGGCACGGAACTGGTGCTGCGCTTCGCCGACCGGCACTACCCGCTCACCCTGGAGGCCCACTACCGCGTGCGCTCCGACACCGATGTCATCGAACGCCACCTCGTCCTGCGCCACACCGGCACCGAGGCCGACGGCGCGATCACGATCGTCCGCGCCGACTCCGCCACCTGGGTACTGCCCCGACTGGGCGAGTACCGCCTGAGCCAGGTACGGGGGCAGTGGTGCGCCGAGACCCAGCTGAACCGGACCCCGCTGCCCTACGGCGAGACCGTCCTCACCAGCCGCCGCGGCACCACCGGCCACCAGTCCAACCCGTGGGCCATGATCGACGACGGCGGGGCCGACGAGGCCCACGGTGCCGTCTGGTCGTGTGCCCTCGCATGGAGCGGCAGCTGGCGGCTGACCGCCGAGCGCATGCCCACCGAACGGGTCACCCTGTCCGCGGGCTTCGGCCACGACCCGGTCACCTGGAAGCTCCTGCCGGGCGAGGAACTGAGCACCCCTGTCTGCGCGGGCGCGTACACGGAGGGCGGCTTCGGCGCGGCATCCCGTCTGTGGCACCGACACGTCCTGAACCAGGTGCTGCCGCACCCGGAAGAGATGCGACCGGTGCTCTACAACTCCTGGGAGGCAACCGAGTTCGACATCGACGTCACCGGTCAGATCGCGTTGGCCGAGAAGGCGGCTGCGCTCGGTGCCGAGCTGTTCGTCATGGACGACGGCTGGTTCGGCGCCCGCACCCACGACGCCGCCGGACTCGGCGACTGGACCCCCAGCCCCGACCGCTTCCCCGACGGCCTCGCCCCCCTGATCGACCGGGTCCACGAACTCGGTATGCGCTTCGGCCTGTGGGTCGAGCCCGAGATGGTCAACCCCGACAGCGACCTGTACCGCGCCCACCCCGACTGGGTGCTGCACCACCCGCACCGCCGCCGCACCGAGCACCGCAACCAACTGGTGCTCAACCTCGCCCGCCCCGATGTCGCGGCATGGCTGCACGGCCGACTTGACGAACTGCTGTCCAAGAACGCCATCGACTTCCTCAAGTGGGACATGAACCGCCCCTTCTCCGAGGCCGGCTGGCCCGACGCGGACGGGGATCCCGACCGGCTGTGGATCGAGCACGTGCGCAACCTCTACACCCTGCTCGACCGGCTGCGGGCCGACCATCCACACCTGCGCATCGAGTCGTGCAGCAGCGGCGGAGGCCGACTGGACCTCGGCATTCTTGCCCACACCGACCAGGTGTGGACCTCCGACAACACCGACGCCGTGGACCGCGTCGAGATACAGCACGGCTTCTCCCAGCTCTACCCGGCCCGGATCATGGGCGCCTGGGTCACCGACAGCCCCAACCCCTACACCGGGCGCAGCGTGCCCCTGGACTACCGCTTCCACGTCGCCATGAACGGCGTCCTGGGGATCGGCGGCGACCTGAGCCGGTGGAGCCCGGCCGAAATGGACCGGGCAGCAGAACACGTGGCCGCCTACAAGCGCGTACGACACCTCGTACAGCTCGGCGAGCAGTACCGGCTGGGGCCCCGCCACGGCGGAGAGCCGAGTGCCGTGCAGTACCTGGCACCCGACGGCAGGGAAATGGCCGTGATAGCCCTCAGAACGGCGCGGCGCTTCGGCCGCGACGACCCGGCCCTGCCACTGCGCGCCCTCGAGCCCTCGGCACGGTATCGGGATGCCGCCACCGGAGTGCTGCATCATGGCGCCGTCCTGCTCACACACGGCCTGCCCTTGGAGCTCGACGCGGACGACCACGCGTCGACTCTCGTCCATCTGATACGCGACTCCACCCCGTAGTGAACCTCGAACGCCTCCAAGAGGGCGCGTGTGGAGTCGGGGTGACCGGGGCCCGGGAGCGGCGTCCCGCACACGACGCGCCTGCCAGGCGGAGCGGGTAGGTCGATGGGAGACCCGGTCGTGGGACGGCGAAACCGGTCGTCGGGTTCAGCGACATCTCCCACCTCCACCTCGCCCTGTGGTCACGATGCCGCCTGGCTTCACTCCATTGCCCTTTCGCCAAAGTCAACGACACCTGCACCGGACCCGCTTCCGCCGAGTCCCTGCGCCGGGCACTGATGACCACCGACCCCCGTCACCCTTCAACGCGACCCGTCCGAGGCGACCGCTGAAGTCGCCGTCTACGGCACGGCGACGGGCATCCTGACGCCGGAGCAGGCGAGCACCCGACGGCTTGCACTGCGCACCGCGCTTGAGTGGCGGGGATGCGCGCCGACGGTCTCGCCCAACCGGCCCAGAACGCCCCCCGTTCGGTGGCGGCCTGGTCCGTGTACGGTCCCTACCTCGACATCAGTGCCCTCACGATCGCCGGCACGAGCGCTGTTATCGATCACAGCCGAGCTTGACGACCCGACGGCTTGCCCCTGAGTTCTGAGGGATTGGGTCGCAGAGATTGACAGATGAGAGTCCGGTGGCGACTCTTTCAACTATTCGAGCGGGTGTGGGAACGTTCACAGTCCATGGGTGCCACGATGAACTGATCGCATGGCATCGCCCCTCACCGCCTCGGGCCGTGCACCTCCGCATCAGTGGTGACAGGAGGCATCTCCATGGGCGAGTTAGGGCTGGTCGGCTCGACAGCCAAGGTCTCGTTAGCCGGAACCACAGCCGTATCCCTGTCCGTCGCGGCTACGGCCCTCATGGGCGACGCGGGTGTCGCAACGCCGCCGGTCGGCATCGGGCTCGACGGCGGCAGTGAGTACGACTTCGTCCTGGATCGCCAGACCTCGCCGCGGAAACCGGAAGCGTATCGGCGCGACGGACAGCTCCTCCGCGCGGTCGACGTGGGCGCTGCCAGCACCAGCCAGAACACCATCGAAGGCGGATCGTCCACCATCGATGTCGGCCACCACGACGGCGTGCCCCTGTACGACTTCGACAGCGACGGCCGTTTCGAGTTCACCGTACGGATCGCTGGCGGTGGCCGCTTCGGCGACGGCACCACCGACCCCCGCATCGACGACGAACGCCGGTTCGTCGCGCTCCTCGACGGCATGACCTGGACACCTCGTGTGACCGCTCCCGTGCCGATGGACTACCTGGCGGACGGCCCGATGTACGTCGGTGTGGGATACCTCGACGGTGCACGGCCCAGTCCGGTCGCCCTCATGAAGGGCCGCAGAGACAACACCGGTCCGCCCTTGGTCCAGTGGTGGAATTGGCTGCGCGGCAGTCAGTACACACCCGACGGACACTGTCCGGCGACCGCCTTCACTACGCGGCCGGCAACGGCTCCATGATCTGGCGGCACACCGCATCCCGCACCCCCGATGTGGGGCGCGGGACGGGCGGCGACATCGACGCGCGGTTCCCCTGCCTGGGGGCCCGGTTCTTCATCACCGATCACCCGACGAGCAGTCCCACCCTGTCGACCGCTGCCTCGGTGCCGGCGCCGGCCACCGCAGACGAGCATCACCTACCCCGGGAGACGAAGCTGTGAGAACCGCGAGGTCGGTCACCCCTGCCCTCCTGCTCTCGATGGTCACGGCGAGTTCCATCGCGATGGCCCCTGGCGTGGCCTCCGCGATCGATGCGGCGGCCGGGAACACGTATTACGTCGCCCCGAACGGGAGTGACGGCGCAGCGGGCACGCAGGCCGCTCCGTGGGCGTCGATCGCCCGTGCGCAGTCCGTCGCCAAGGCGGGTGACACGGTCTATTTCCGGGGCGGCACCTATGCCTACACCCGTGCGACCAGCGCCTGTTCGAGCCAGTCCGCCAGAGTCGACGCGATCACCCTGAACAAGAGCGGCAGCCCGGGCAACCCGATCCGGTACTGGGCCCATCCGGGCGAGAAACCGGTCTTCGACTTCTCGCGCATGACGGACGACTGCCGTATCAAGGGCTTCAACGTCACCGGCAGCTGGATCCACCTCAAAGGGCTGGATGCCACCGGCGTGCCGCAGAACAACAACCGGAACGCCGAGTCCTGGGGGATCTGGGTTTCCGGCAGCAACGACACCTTCGAGCAGATCGACACCCATCACCACATGGGCACCGGTCTGTTCATCAACGGCGGGGGCGCCAACCTCGTCCTCAATTCGGACTCGCACGACAACTACGACTCGCGCAGCAATGACGGGCCGGGTGAGAACGCCGACGGGTTCGGTTCGCACTACACGCCGGCCGGCCGCCCCGCGAACGTGTTCCGGGGATGCCGCGCGTGGTGGAACGCCGATGACGGGTTCGACCTCATCTCCACCTACTCGCCCGTGACCATCGAGAACTCGTGGGCCTGGCGCAATGGGTACGTGCCGGGGACGACAACGTCTTCCGGCAACGGAGCCGGCTTCAAGTCGGGTGGATATGGGGGCGACTACGAAGCCAACGCGCCGAAACACACCGTCCGCTTCTCGGTGGCGTTCCTCAACAAGGCGGCCGGCTTCTACGCCAACCACCACCCGGTGGCCAACGACTTCTTCAACAACACCGGCTACGGAAACCACCCGAACTTCAACATGCGGGGTGTCGACTCGAGCGGCGCCGCCGTCGGGCGGGGCAACCTGCGCAACAACATCGCCTACACCGGAACGCCGACGTCGTACATGCCCGGCACCAACGCCGCGTACAACTCCTGGGACCTCGGCGTCCCCTTGTCGAACTCCCAGTTCCAGAGCGTGTCGACGTCCGGCTGGGACGCGCCCCGCCCGTCCGACGGGAGCCTGCCCGTGCTGCCCCACCTCCGTCTCGCGGCGCAAAGTGCCCTGATCGACAAGGGCACCGACGTGAGACTGCCATTCAGCGGAAGTGCGCCGGACCTCGGCGCCTTTGAGAACGACGGAAGGTGACATCGTGAGGCAAGGATCGCGCGTCGTTCCGAAGTGCTGGAAGGCGGCCGCCGCCGCATTGTTGTCCGTGGCGTTGGCGGCACCGCTCTCGTCGAGCACCGCTGCGGCCAGGACACCTGCGACGAGCACGGTCGCGGACAACTCGGCAACGGTGCTCCAGAACCAGGGTTTTGCTGCTGAACCGGTAACCGACCGGGGCCTCAAGCACCTGGTGTCCGACTACCGGACACGCACTCCGTCCATGTACACGGCTGACTCCTGGAAGCCCTTCGCCAAGGCGTTGACCGTCGCGGCCCATGTGGCCGACGACACCTCGGCCACCACATCTGACGTCGCCGCCGCGAAGACGGCACTGATGACCGCCGCCTCGGATCTGAAGGCCGCCGACGAGGGAACGTTCCAGACCATCACGAACGACACCTTCTGGAACGACACCAGTGGCAACCCCATCTACTCGCAGGGCGGCGGGGTCTTCAAGTTCGGCGACACCTACTACTGGTACGGCGTGCACTACACGGGCGCCGAGCTCTACCGGGCCAATCCGACGAAGAAGTACGACGGCGACGTCAGCTTCGTCTCGATCCCCGTGTACTCGTCCAAGGACCTGGTGAACTGGAAGTTCGAGAACCGCGTAGCGACGCGCTCGACCAAAATCAACAACGGCGCCACCCTCGGTCAGGCAGGGTGGGTCGGGCGGCTCGGAGTCTCGTACAACGAGAACACCGGCAAATACGTGCTCGCCACCCAGGCCTACGTCGGGGGCGGGCACGGGGTCCTGTTGCTGCAGGGCGACTCCCCCACCGACACGTTCGACTACGGCTACTTCCAGACTCAGATCACCAACTCGCCCACGACCGGCACCGGGGACCAGACCGTCTTCACCGACGACAACGGCAAGGACTACCTGATCTTCTCCAACCGCGAGGGACGAGGGCGGGCCTTCGTCGCCAAGTTCAGGGAGTCCGACTCGCTGCGGGTGGAACCCGCCGTGCAGATCGGCCAGAACTCCTCCGGCCGCGAGGGCAACGCCATGTTCAGACTCGGCGGCAAGTACTACCACGGAGCATCGGACCTGCACGGCTGGAACACCTCGGTCACGCATGTCCTGGAGTCGACCACCAGCAACATCCAGGGTGCCTACACCGGCGAGTACACGCTTGCCGGCACGGAGACGGACTACAGCCACGTGACCCAGACCGGGTTCTTCGTGACGGTCAAGGGAACCAAGCAGGAAACGGTGATCTTCGCGGGCGACCGCTGGGCCGACTTCGCCTGGAACGGCATCGGGTACAACCAGTGGATGCCGGTGACCAAGACCGGCACCAGGCCCCAGTTCCACTCGGTGAGCCAGTGGCAGTTCAACGCCACGACCGGAGAGTGGCGCGTCGGACCGGCGAACAACTACGTGCTGAACCCCAACTTCCAGGCCGACCGCATCATCGTCCCGCAGGCGCAGGGCTGGACCAACTTCCGTGAGTCAGGACCGAGCTCGATCGTGACCAACTCCAACGGCGGTGCGAACGGCTCTCGCTTCGCACTGCAGATCGGCGCCGGACAGTCCTACGCCGGTGGAGTCCGGCAGAAGATCACCATGCCGGCCGGCACCTACAAGCTGTCCCTCTTCGCCAAAACCAGCGGTTCGCTCAGCGCCGCGCAGGTGACCGTCACCGACGCCGTCGGCAGCTCGCGCACCCTCAACATCCCGGCGTCGGGCGGCTGGACGCGCCGTGAGCTGGCGCAGATCCCGCTGTCCGCCGGTACCGCGACCGTCACGATCCGAGCGGCGAGCAGCAACGGGCGCCTCTTCGTCGACGGCCTCGGACTCGTCAAGACCTCTGCCGGCTAGGCAGCGCCAGTCGGGGCAGCGCCGGCAGGCAGAGATCGCGTCCGGCGCCCGAACCAACCGGTTGGGTCCGAGCACGGTGGCCGGACGGTCCGACGTCGACTGCCTCGATGTCGGTGCCGCCGATGGGTGACATCCGCTTCCGGCCGTCTTCCCAGTCGGGCCAGCGGCCGGTCGCGTGCAGAACAGCATTCTCCGCACGTACATCACATCGTCAGGAGGAAGGCATGAGCCCCAATCGTCCGGCCCGCGTCACAGCGGGCGTGACGACGGTGGCCACCGTGGTGTCCGCGACCCTGCTCATCGTCCCCGCACCGGCCCGCGCGACCTTCGGAACCGCGGACATCAAGCCGATCGAGAGCAATATCGCCGCCAAGGAGTGGGCCTCCGCGACAGCCGGCAAGAGTTCACCGAACGCCGGTCTGGCCATCGACGGTGACCCGACGACGTCCTGGTACCCCGGTCGCGGCGACGCCCGGCAGTGGCTCACCGTCGACCTCGGTGGAACCTACGACAACCTGCGTAAGGTCAAGGTGATGTTCCCGGACCGGGGCGTGGCCTACCGGTACGTCGTCGAGGCCTCATCCGACGGCCGCCGGTGGAAGACCATCGCTGACAGGTCCCACAGCCGAGCAGTGTCACGAGGGGCGGTACACCTGTTCACCCGGCCGGCAACGCGCTTCGTCCGGCTGACCTTCACAGGTGAGCAGGGCCGCGCCCGAGCGGGTGTCAGCGAGCTCCAGGTCTTCAACTACCTCCGCGACGACGTCACGCTCGGTGCCGATCTGTCCTGGATGGACGACGTGGAGGACCAGCAGTACTGGGTCGACCCCCTGGCCGAGGACCGGGGCGCCGGGCCCCACCTGCTCGACGTGGCCAAGGATCGTGGCATGCAGCACACCCGGCTGCGGATCTGGAACGAGCCGCGCAGCGAGAGCACCGGTCAACCGGCGCCGATACCGCGTCAGGGTCCGGAGCGCTCACTGGTCTCAGCCAAGCGGATCAAGCAGCGGGGCATGGGCCTGGGGATCGACTTCCACTACGCGGACTCATGGGCGGACCCGAGCAAGCAGCCAAAACCGCGCGCCTGGGCAGAGCTGGAGTTCGGGGACCTGTCCCGGGCCGTGTACGACTTCACCTCCGGCTATCTGAAGCGGTTGATCCGGCAGGGCACCACACCGGAGAAGGTTGCCGTCGGCAACGAGATCATCAACGGTTTCATGTACGGCAGCGAGGCGACCCACATCGGCACGACGAATCCGCCGTACTTCGCCGACCAGGCGGATGTCTACCAGTCGAAGCCCGGCGGTGGCCTGCTGTGGCGGTACTGGCGGTCAACCGACCCCAAGGAGCAACAGCTCTACGACCAGGCGTGGGACCGGTTCACCACCCTGGCGGCGGCAGGGATCAGGGCCGTCCGCGACGCGTCACCGGCATCCAAGGTCGAGATACATGTGATCGTCGACAAGGACAAGCTCGCCAAAACGATGGAGTTCTGGCACCAGTTCCTCACCCGGGTGAAGGCGAAGGGCCAGAACCCTGATGTGCTGGCCATCTCGTACTACCCGGAGTGGCACGGTTCGCCCGAAGCGCTGGATCACAACCTCAACACCATGGCCACCACCTATCCCGGCTACGAGATCGACATCGCCGAGACCGCCTACCCCGCCTCGGGCGGTGAGGGTTCGCCGCTCCCCAATTCACCCTTCCCACGGACGATCCAGGGCCAGGCGGACGCTCTCCGGAGGGTGTTCCAGGCCGCCAACGACGTCGTCGACAACCGGGGTTCAGGTGTGCTGGTGTGGGAGCCGGCCGGCTACCAGCCGATGTTCCGGGCCGTGCCCGGACTGGCGAACACATGGGAGCCGCACGCCTCCATCAACGTCTTCAACGCCAGCCGCGCCGAACACATCCTCCAGGACACCGTCTACACCGCCACCGTGGTGGGAGCGGCCCCGAAGTTGCCGCCCTCCCTCCACAGGCTCACCACCGCCGACAACACGATCACCGGTGTCCCCGTCCGCTGGCGGCCGTTGCCACCTGGCGCGACCGACAGGCCGGGTGAGGTGACCATCACCGGGATGACCGGTACATGGCCGGTCACAGCGGTCATCGACGTCGTTCCCAGGCGCGGCGAACGCGACTCGACCACGCCATAGCCCCGGCGGTCCGCGGCGACGTCCGGGAGAACCAGCCCGCCTTCGCCCAGGACGACCCCATCGGTCCCTCCGTCCGGTGGCTCGCGCGCCAAACCGCGCGACGCTCCTGCTCCCCCCTCCCCATCCCCTCCTCCCCTGCACCCAAGGAGTCATCCATGAGCATGCGACGACGGACATTCCTCAGCATGAGCGCGGCCGGAGCAACGGGCGTGGGCCTGTCCCTGCTAGGCGCAGGAGGTGCACCGGCCGCCGCGGGGCCGCTGGGCACGGCGCCGACCACGCCGTTCGCGGTCGGCGTGCGCCGGTACAACTGGACCCGCAGCAGCCGCCCGTGCACCACCTACGTCTACTACCCGGCCACCGGCACCGCTGGGGGGAGCCCGGTGACCGACGCCCCGGTCGCAGGCGGCGTCTTCCCCGTCTACAACATGACCCACGGGCTCGGAAGCAGCCCGCAGAACTCCCTGTTCATCATCCGGGCCCTGGCCTCAGCGGGTTTCATCGTCCCGGCCCCGCACTTCAACCACAACTTCAGCGACGTCAACAACGGCAACACGTCGAAGGACGTCTCGCAGATCCTCACGAACACCCTCGCGCTCAACGCGAGCGGACCGCTGGCCGGGCACATCAACACCGGCATCGGTGTCGGCGTCTCGGGCCACTCCCTGGGCGGCATGGTCACCCACGGGCTGCTGACCTCCTGGCCCGACAGCAGGATCATCTCCGCCAACCCCCAGTCCTGCGTGGACATGGGCAACCCGGCCGGCTCGGTCTCGGCCAAGGTCCTGTTCGTGCACGGCGACCGGGACTCGACCACGCAGTACTCCTCGGCCCGTCAGGCGTACTCGGAGATGACCTGGCCCAAGGCGTTCCTCACCTTCGTCGGCGGCAGCCACACCAGCTTCTGGAGCGACCAGCGCTTCCCGAGGACCGTCGTCGACTGGGCCCGCTGGACCATGTACGGCGACACCGCCGCGCGGGACCGCCTCCCGGCTGACGCGTCCGGGTCCAACACCAGGTGGGAGGCCCAGCTGGGCACCTCGCCCAGCGGTCCGGGCCTCTACACCCTGCTGGCCCAGCACAGCGGCAAGGCCGCGCAGATCAGCGGTGCCTCCACCGCCGCCGGCGCACGGCTCGTCCAGGGGGGCGCCACCAGTAGCACCAACCAGCAGTTCGAGTTCGTCGAGGCCGGCGACGGCCACGTCCGCGTCAAGGCACTGCACAGTGGCCTGTTCCTCCAGCCGACGGGCAGCGCGACCGGCACGGACGTCGTCCAGCAGGCCGACACCGGCGCCACCGGCCAGCAGTGGCGTGTGGTCGACCACGGCAGTGGGGCGATCAGCCTCGTCAACCGGGAGTCCGGTCTGGCGATGGATGTCTGGGAGCACTCGAGCGCCGACGGCGCCCGCATCTCCCAGTGGACGTACACCGGCGACCCCAACCAGCGCTTCACCCGCCGCCGCGTCTGACGGGAGCCGTGTCGGGGCATCGCTCGGCCACATGGGCGGGCGGTGCCCCGGCAGGGCGGGGAGGAGACGCCGGGGGTCGAGGGGTCGACCGGAACCGGACCGACTCGGCCGGATCAGCGGCGTGGTGGACAGCGCTTCCGCGCACACGCGGGAGTGGCGCTCCTGACGGCTCGCCCCGTCCCGGCAGCTCGGCTCGCGGGCTCCGAACCCGCTTTGGCCTCGGTCGGCTCCGACCCTGCCCGTCGGCCGACAGGGGCTGGGTCCGCTTCGGGCCGCGTCGGGCCGCCCGGTCGTGCAAGGGCACCTGTTCGTCGGCCTGATCGCTGTGTCTGAAGCGGCGTGCCCTCACCCACCGGGGGCGGGCCGTTCTTCGCCCCGCTTCTGCTGCGATCGCAGTGAACGAAGTGTCTGCGAGCGGCCAGCGACGAGAGACCGGAGAACTGCGAGCGTAAGGATGGGGCCGTGATCGTCGGCCCACGCCTACGTGCAGTCCTCCGGAAAGGCCCGTCCCTATCCCGCCGGTAACGCCTTCGGGAACAGCTCCACTTCGCAGGACACCGACTCGGCCAAGGCGGCGCTGCTGCAGCAAGCCTCCGACAGCGCTGCGGGCAGGAGCGGCCGGGTCGTGTGGCAGATGAACGGCGGCAGCGTCGAGCAGGCGATGACAGTCGCGCTGGGGGACATCGCCGACGCGCCGGGTGTAACAGCGCTGGCCGGCCCCTACATGCCGGCCGGCAAGGGGCAGATCAGCGAGGACGGCAGGACCGCCTACGCGACGGTCGCGTTCGACCGGGACGTCTCGGACGCCCAGATAGCCATGTGAAGGATCACCTTCTCGACGCCGTCCGTCTGGTCGCGGCCGGTGAGGCGCTGCTCTCCCCCGCGGCCACCAGGGGCCTCATCGCCCGCGTCCTCGCCCAGCCCGCTCCCAGCGACCTCGCCGACCGACATGGGCTGGCAACGCTTTCAGGAAGTGCTCGCGGAAAACCTGGCGACGGCCTCTTCACCTTCAGTGGGACCGCAACGCGCCCTCCAGCCGGATCGGGCAGACTGGCGACAGCAGTGTGCGGCCGGCCCCATGCTCGACGGCGGGCAGACCACGGCCCGCGACGGGGGGCTGCCTTCGGGAGTGTGGGCAGCACCGCGCCCACGCCCGCCGAGAATGCCGTCCCGCGCCGGCCGAACCCAGGCCGATCACCGGACTGTGGTGGTCGCGGGGGTGGCTGGGGTCGGACGTCCGGCGGCCCGTGCGACAGCGGGCAGCTCGATCCGGTCCGGGTGATCCGCGAACCAGGAACAGGCCTGGGGAGAAGGCACATCCACCGAACCGGTTCTCTTCGGCTCATGGCGTGAGGTGCGGAAGATGCCGAGGCATCACGTGATCCGCGCCTCCACTCGTGCCGCGGGGGCTGGGCCCGGCCGTCGGGCTCAGCCCCACACCGATCACTCTCCCCGCACCCCGGCGTGCCGGGCGACCGCGCGCAGCAGGGGACGGCTCAGTCCACCGGCCGCCAGGATCCCGCCGACGCCGGCGGCGCAGCACAGCGCGAGAACGATCAGGCCGCGTCCGTCGAACGACGAGTCGCCGCCCGCCAGCGTCATCGATCCCCCGCACAGCAGTCCCGTCGCGACGGCACCGCCCGCCAGCACCGTGACCGGGATCAGCGTCTCCCGGCTGCGGGCGGCGTCCAGGACCCGGAGCGGGGTTCCGGCCAGGTGCAGCAGGGCGTAGGTGCGGCGGCGGTCCAGGACGGCGGCGGCCGCCGTGATCCCGGCGGAGGTGATGGCGACCGTGAACGTCACCACGAGCACCACCCGGGTGATGGTGGTGAAGTCCTGGGTGAACTGTGCCTCGGACCAGTTCACGTCGATGGTGGTGAGCGGGTACTGGTCCGACGTCAGGCCGGCCAGTGCGGTGCGGGCGCGGTCCAGTTCGGCCGGGCCGCCGGAGACGGTGGCGGTGATCTCGCGACTGTCGTAGGGGGCCGTGGCCACGAAGCCGTCGTCCACGCCGACCACGGCGCTCACCCCGGCGGCGTGCAGGCGCTGTTCGGCCTGCGTCCGCATCTGCGTCACCTTGCCGGTCGGGGCGGCGATGGCGAGTTGGTCGGGCCGTCCTCCCCACGGGGGAGTGCTGTCGATGGTGAGCAGGGCGAAGAACCCGGCGACGAAACCGGCCAGGGTGAGTCCGGAGACGATCCGCCAGGCAGCCTTGGGATCGTCCAGCAGTCGGCGCCCGGCCAGCAGCGTCGCCGGCCGCTCGGCCACGGCGGTGACGATCCCGCCGAGCAGTCGGACCAACCATGGCCCGATCACGGCCAGCGCCAGGAAGACCGCGGCGAACGCGCACAGCGCCACGACGTCGTCGCTGCCGTACTCCTTCGTGATCAAGCCATAGGCGGCGACGACGGCCACGAAGACCACCGCCCGCCCGGCGCTCGCCCCACGGGTGCGCGAGCGCCGGGCCACGCCCAGTGGGCCGACGACCACCTGACGCAGTCCGGCGAGCGCGCTGATCACGACCAGCGCCACCACTCCGGCCATCACCGCCAGCAGTGGCGGTGCGCCGATCCACAGGTCGCTCGTGTACCAGGAGCCGCCCGCGAGCGGCAGGCTCGCCGCCACCGGCAGCAGCAGCCCGTATCCCACGGCACCGAGCAGCGCCCCGGCAGCACCGGTGAGCAGCGCCTCGGCGGTCGTCATTCCGGCGATACGGCCCGGCGTGGCGCCGACCAGCCTCAGTGTGGCGAGGCGCTGGTCACGGCGGGATACCGACAGTCGCGCGGCGGAGGCCGCCAGCACCAGCAGCGGAACGATGACGAGGACGGTGGCGAGCCGGGCCAGGAGCGTGTACAGCCTGCCTGTTCCCTCCATGAGCGGCTTGCCGGTGAAGGACGCGACGCGGGTGGGGGAGGCGATGTCGCCGGCCCGGCGCGGATCGGGCGCGCGCTCGGCGGTGACCGCCGGGTCGGTGGGGCGGTGTCCGATCACCGCGACGAGTTCGTCGGGGTGTGCCAGTGCCGCACGGCCCAGCGTCCCGGCGGGTGTGCCGGGGACCGGGTGGCGGTCGTCGGGCAGCCGGTCGAGCAGGGCGCCGAGCGCCGGAGAGACCCACAGTTCGCCGGGGGCGGGGAAGCGGTCGAGGCCGGGCGGGGCGGGTGCGGTGCGTCCGGGCAGCTGTGCGACGTCGACGACGGTGACCGGCTCACCCCGGGTGAACGTGGTCCCGACCGCCTGGACGGCCACCGGGTGGGAGGACTTCACCGGGGTGCGCCAGTCGGTGCGGTCCGCGCGGTGCTGGAAGCCCAGGTTCATCGCGACGCACAGCAACAACAGGGCGGTGGACACGGCCGCCGCCGCGACCGCGAGCCCGGTGCCGAGCAGGCCGGTGCGGCCGCCGGCCCGGGTGAGCCGCCAGGTCAGCGTCCACGTGGTGCGGTCCAGTGCTCTCATCGCCGGTACCCCGCCTTCGTGTCGGTCCCTGCGTGAGCCGCCGCCCGCTCTTCGGCCAGCCGGCCGTCTCGGACCTCCACCGTGCGGTCGCACCAACGGGCCACGTCCGCGTCGTGGGTGACGACGACCAGGGCGGCGCCCTGGCTGCGGCTGACCTCCACCAGCAGGCGGATCACCTCCAAGCCGGTGGCCTGGTCCAGCGCGCCGGTCGGCTCGTCAGCGAAGATCACCTTCGGCTTACCGGCCAGGGCGCGGGCGATGGCCACCCGCTGCGCCTGGCCTCCGGACAGCTGCCCGGGGCGCCGGTCCTCCAGGCCCGTGAGGCCCAGCGGGCCAAACCACTGCCGGGCCTGCTCGACGGCCGCCCGGCGCGGCGTGCCGCCGAGCATCAGCGGCAGGGCCACGTTCTCGTCGGCGGGCAGTTCCGGCAGGAGCTGGCCGGACTGGAAGACGAAGCCGAACGCGGTGCGGCGCAGCTCGCTGCGGGCCGGTTCGCGAAGCTGGTCGATCCGCTCGCCGTCCAGCACAACCTCACCGGAGTCGGGCCGTTCGATGCCGGCCAAGCAGTGCAGCAGAGTGGACTTGCCGGAACCGGACGGACCCATGACGGCCAGCGACTGGTCGGCCGTAACGCCGATGTCGACCCCGGCCAGGGCGCGGGTCATGCCGTAGGACTTGAACAGGCCGGTGCCGGTCAGGACGGCGGAGGTGGTGTTCATCGGGCGGACTCCCCGGAGGAAACGGTGCTCATCGGATGCATGCCGTCCACGATCGGGGCGCACGCCCCCGGCGGGTTCGGCCGGACGGCCGGTTGTGAGTGCCGGACATCGGCCGTTCGGCCGAGCCCGCGGGGGATCGCCTCTTCCGTATCCTGCCGAGCGTGTACTCCGAGACTTCGCCGCGCCGCCGGGCGCTGGTCGCCGTCGGCTGGATCTTCCTCGGCCTGGTGGGGCTGCTGGACGTGTTCGCCGGTAGGGAGCCCGACTACCGCTGGACGAGCTGGCTGCCGATCGTGTCCGGCCCACTCGCCTGCGCGGCGCTGCTGTGGCCCGGCCGTGGGCCCAAGATGCAGGTACGTGCCCTACTCGTCGCAGCCGGCTCGCTGGCCCTGACGGTTGGGATCGCCGTGTTCGCGGGCCCGGACGGTGCCGGTACCTGGGGAGTGTTGGAGGGCGTCGCTCTGCTGGTGCTGCTGTCCCGTGCCGTGTGGGCGGTGCCCCGCCCGAGGACCGCGGCAGCCGTGTCGGCCGCACTGGCCGTGGCGGCCATCGCGATCCCACTGCGCTGGCTGCCGAGAGACATCCAGAACGACAGCCAGACCGCCATCAACTGGTGCCTGCTGATGACGCTCGGCGCGGGCACGGCTCTCGCCTGGGGTCTGCGGGCACGGCTGCTGAAGGAGCAGCGGGCCCGCGACATCGCCGCCGTACGCCAGCGCCAGCGCCTGGAACTCGCCCACGACCTGCACGACTTCGTCGCCCACCACGTCACCGGCATCATCGTCCAGGCCAACGCGGCGCTCACCCTCCAACACACCGCACCGGAGCAGGTCGCACCGCTGCTGGAGAACATCAGCCGGTCCGGATCGGAGACGCTGGACTCGATGCGCCGACTGGTGCGGGTCCTGCGCGAGGACGACCACGCGGACGTCCGGCCCGGCGAGGTGTGGGCGGAACTCGCCCGCTTGGTCTCGGCGTTCTCCGAAGACGAAGCGGACGTCCAGCTGCACGTCGCCGCGGCGGCCCGCGAGGCGCCTCTCGCCCCTGAGGTGGAGACCTCCGTGCACCGAGTCGTGCAGGAGGCCCTGACCAATGTCCGCCGGCACGCGCCCGGCGCCGTAGTGGCCGTACGGGTCGACGTGGACGGGCCTCGGCTGCGGGTCGAGGTGCACAACACGGCACCGGCCGCGCGCCACCCCGGCCCGGTCGGCGGACGCGGCGGCTTCGGACTGGTCGGCCTGCGCGAACGCGTCGAAGCGGTGGAAGGCACGCTGACCGCCGCCCCCACCGACGACCGCGGCTGGCGAGTGACCGCCGCCTTCCCCGTGCTGGCCGCCGTGGAAGGATCACCGGCGTGAACGACACAGCGATCCGCGTACTGATCGCGGACGACCAGGAACTGGTCCGCATGGGCTTTAGGCTGATCCTCGACGCCCAGCCCGGCATCGAGGTGGTCGGCGAGGCCGCCGACGGCGCCGCCTGCGTGGAACTCGCCCGCCGCATGCGCCCGGACGTCTGCCTGGTGGACATCCGGATGCCGAAACTGGACGGTCTGGACGTCACCCGCGCCCTGGCGGGCCCCGGAGTCCACAGCCCGATGAAAGTCGTGGTGATCACCACCTTCGACCAGGACGACTACGTGCACACGGCGCTGCGCAACGGAGCCTGCGGCTTCCTGCTCAAGGACGCTCCGCCCGGCCTGCTGATCGAGGCGGTGCGAGCCGCCGCCCGCGGCGACGCCCTGGTCTCACCGGCCGTCACCGTCCGGCTGCTGAAGCACCTTTCCGCCACGCGGGACGAGCCGGCCGTCGCCTCGCCGCTGACCGATCGGGAAATGGACGTGGCCCGGCTGGTCGCGGTGGGCCGCACCAACCAGGAGATCTGCGAGCAGCTGGTCGTGTCCCTGTCCACCGTCAAGACGCACCTGGCCAACATCCAGCAGAAGATCGACGCCCGCAACCGGGTCGAGATCGCCGCCTGGGCGTGGGAGTCCGGCGTGGTCAGGGAGCGGTAGGGCGGACGCGCAAGGGCTACCGCCCCGTCCGGGAGTACCGCAACGCCCACCTGGACGGCTTCGGGAACTTCATGGCCGACCGGGGCCTCGTCGAGCGCTTCAGGCAACAGCTCACTCTCTACGTCGGTGAGGTCACGGGAGCTCCCTCCCCGGAATGGCTCGGCCTCCGACCCGGTCGCTGATCACCCGTGGTCAGACGCGCTCGAACTTCCAAGTGACGCTGGTGGCGTCGGCCTTGACGACGGTGACCGGGACGGAGAGGTCCTTGCCGTCGTCGTCTTTGGCGGAGCAGGTCACCTTCGCTCCGGCCACCGCCTTGAGGTCCGGGCACTTCACGACGGACGTGTCACCGCCGATCCATGGCAGCGGACTGTACTTCGACGAGGTGCGGCCTGCGACGATGGTTCCACGGAGCGCCTTGTGGCCGTCCACGGTCACGGTGGTGGACCTGTCGAGCCCAGTGGTCGACTCCGTACCGCTCACCGCATAGGTGAGGGCTCCACCTCCGACGGCCACTGCCGCCACCGCGACGCCGGTGATGATGAAGGACTTGCGTTCCATGGAGTGCTCCTGGTGGGGAGAGACGGGGTTGCGGCACCCAATCTCTCCCCACGGGAGAGCGGTCGGCCTCGGCCGAACGGCCGGATGTGAGGGCTTGGGGCCCGCCTGCCTCGGCCGGATGGCCGAGCCGTGTCACCGAGCCCGTGATGTCGGGCCGGACCTCGTCGGCGTTGCGCGCGAGACCGGGTCCGAGCCCGTGAACGGCAAGGCTGAGGCAAGCGGGCGAACCTGTCTCGTCGACAGTGACTCTCCCCGCCGCCCGGCCGCGGTTACGGCCGGCCGCCCCCGGTCTGCTGTGCCGCGGCCAAGGCCGCCTCGGCCTTCTTGCGGTAGACGGCGAGCTTCTCGGCAGGGGCGACGATCTGGTGGCTGCGCGACTTGACGGACACGTCATGTCCCCTGCCGCCTTGCGCGGGGCGCCCACGGTGGCCCGCTCGCGCGGGACGTGAGGCCGTGCCGTACGTCCTCCCCGACGGAGTGCTCAGTGCTCGACGACGCGGCGTACGCGCGCCGGTCGGAGGCCGGCACTACGGTTCCCCAGCCCAGGACCCGGCCATCCTCCTCCGGTGCGACAGGCGGTGCTGTCGAGCTTGGCGGTGCCGAACCCTCCTAGGTCGGGGCGGTGGTCTAGAAGATGGCGTGCCCTCGTCGACTCCAGCTGGTAGGTCGCGCCAGGACCTACTCGGCGTGCTAGGTCCGCATCGGCGTGATGTGCACGCCTGACGCGGTGACCCTCATGCCCCCGCCTGGATGCCGAGTTCGGTGAGCAGGCCGCGGACGCGCCGCTCGATCTCGTCGCGGATCGGCCGGACCGCCGCGACGCCCTGCCCCGCCGGGTCATCGAGCTGCCAGTCCAGGTACCGCTTGCCGGGGTAGTAGGGGCAGGCGTCGCCGCAGCCCATGGTGATCACCACGTCCGAGGACTGCACCGCCTCGGTGGTGAGGACCTTGGGGGTCTCGGCGGAGATGTCGATGCCGGCCTCGTCCATGGCCTCGACCACGGCCGGGTTCACGGTGTCGGCGGGAGCGGATCCGGCCGAGCGGACCTGGACGCGCTCGCCACCGAGGTGGGTGAGGAAGGCGGCGGCCATCTGGGACCGGCCGGCGTTGTGCACGCAGACGAACAGCACGGACGGGGTGGCGGAGGTGCTCATCAGGCCAGGGCGCTCTCTTCAGGGGAACGGGAGCCGACAGAGGGCTGCTGCCGGGCGTGGGGGACGGTGACCTCGTCCTCGCTCACGGCGGCCGGACGCCCGAAGCAGACGGCGACCAGACCCAGGCCGACGGCGGCGCCGATCAGCTGGGCGGCGAGGAACGGCAGCACGGAGGTGGGGGCGATACCCGCGAAGGTGTCGGTGAACGCCCGACCGATCGTCACGGCCGGGTTGGCGAAGCTGGTGGAGGAGGTGAACCAGTACGCCGCTCCGATGTAGGAGGCCACCAGCAGCGGCGCCAGGTGCGCGCGGCCGGCGCGGGCCAGGCCGAAGATAAGCCAGACCAGCCCGGCAGTGGCCACGACCTCGCCCAGCCACAGGTGCCCGGCCCACCGGTCGTGGGTGGAGAAGTGCACCAGCGGCTTGCCGAACATGGCGGCGGCCAGCACCGCGCCGGCGATCGCCCCGGCGACCTGAGCAGGCACGTACGCCGCAACGTCACGCAGGGTGGGGGCCTCGCCGGTCTGGCGGCCGGTGAACCAGGCGGCGATGGTGACCGCCGGGTTGAAGTGCGCCCCCGACAGCGGGCCGAGCAGGGAGATCAACACTCCGAGGCCGAAAACCGTGGCGAGGGAGTTCGCCGGCAGCTGCACCCCGACGTCGCGGGTCAGTTCGGTGGCCTGGATGCCGGAGCCGACCACCACCGCGGCCAGCGCGGCCGTGCCGAGCCCCTCGACGGCGGCACGTCCAAGCAGCGGGGCCGGCGCTCTCACGCGGTGGCCTTCGCGGGCACGGCGGGGATCCGGAGCAACTCGGACAGCTTCGCCAGGGCTTCGGGGAGCACCCAGTAGTACACCCAGGTCCCGCGCCGCTCGGAGCCGACCAGCCCGGCCTCCCTCAGCACCTTCAGGTGGTGGGAGATCGTCGGCTGGGAGACGTCGAATGGGCCGATGAGGTCGCACACGCACGCCTCTCCGCCCTCGTGGGAGGCGATCAGGGACAGCAGCCGCAGCCGGATCGGGTCCGACAGAGCCTTGAACATCCGCGACAGCTCGGCCGCGGCCTGCTCGCCGAGCGGCTCGCGGACCATCGGCGCGCAGCACGCCGCGTCGTCCTGTCCGAGCACCGGCAGACCACCTTGTTTCGACATGCCTCAATATTGACAGCCGTCGATCCGGGTGGCAAGGTCACTGTATCGACCGACATCGAAACAAGTCGTTGGGAGACCGCCATGTCCCGTGTCCAGCTCGCCCTGCGCGTCGCCGACCTCGAAGCCTCGATTGCCTTCTACTCCAAACTGTTCGACACCGAGCCGGCCAAGCACCGCGAGGGCTACGCCAACTTCGCCATCGCCGAGCCCCCGCTCAAGCTCGTCCTGATCGAGGGCGAGAGCGGCGAGGACACCCGCCTGGACCACCTCGGCGTCGAGGTCTCCTCCACCGAGCAGGTCAACGCCTCCACCACCCGCCTCAAGGACGCCGGGCTGGCGACCTTCGAGGAGAACGACACGTCATGCTGCTACGCCCTCCAGGACAAGGTGTGGGTCACCGGCCCCGGCAAGGAGCCGTGGGAGGTCTACGTCGTCAAGGCCGACGCCGACACCCTCGGCAAGAGCGCCGACAGCGTCCCGGACGGGTGCTGCGGAACCACCGCCTGCTGTACGCCCGACGAGCAGACCGTCGACCCTGCACAGACCCCGGCCGAGGCCAAGGCAGCAGCACGGTGCGCGTGCGGAAGCTGACCTTGTCGCTCATCGCTCCGTGCACTGAGGCCGGGGCCCGTCGGCTACCTGGCTTGCAATCGGTACCCAGGTACAGGTTTACCGTCGGAGGTGTCCCCGCCGGCGAGGGCGTGGATGACGGGAGAGTGAGCGCGATGAGTGACCTTGCGTGGGTGCCGCAGTCCTGCACCCTACCCACCGTGGAGCGGCCCCTGCGGTTCGCGGAGTGGGATGCACTGTTCTCCGAGCGGCTGACGTCGCTATCCCGGCCGTAGCCGCTCCGCCTGCACTTTCACCTGGCCGGCGGAGAGGGAGTGGAGGACCGCGTCCGGGGTCTGGTGGAGCGCGAGAGCGGCTGCTGCTCGTTCTTCACCTTCACCACCGCCCCCGTCCAGGACCTGCTCCGCCTGGACATCTCGGTGGGCCAGGCGCATGAGGCGGCGCTGGACGCCTTGGCCGTCCGGACCGAGGCGGTCGTGGGGCAGCGGTGAGCGCGGGCCTGCGCAGCGGGCAGGTCGCCGAGGCGGCCGAACGTCCAGACGCTGCGCTACTACGAGTGACGCGGTCTGAACTTCGAGTTGCACGCAGCCGACAATGAAGGGCCCGTGCCGACAGGGGCGTTCCGGGCCTCCCTCTGCACTGGTACCTCGCATCCGCCGCTCGCCGCAGTCCAGGAGCACCAGGTGGAGGCAGGTGGCGGTGGTGGCCGGGCCTCTACCGCCGCAGGCAGCGTGCCTCTGCGCCTTTCGAACGGGTGAAGGTCGCATGCCCCGCATCGGCCGGGCGGCCACGTGACCGTACCCATCGGTTCCGCCCTGACAAGGCGCACGCCTCCCGCAGAAACCGCGCCTACCTGCGCCGCTGCGGAATCCGCTGCGCCATCCCCGACAAAGCCGATGAGGCGCGCAACCGTCTCAACACTAGTGACAGCGGCACGCGGTCGAGTGCGGGATCAACCGCCTCAAGAGGCACCGCGCCGTGGCCACGCGATAGGACAAGCCGGCGGTCCGCTACAAGGCGACCGTCCTCATTGCTGCCATCAACGAGTGGCTGTGATCAGCACCTCCACAGATGTCCTACACGACCCTGACCACGTACTTGCCCTGGACACCGCCCGCCTCCACGCCTGGTGTGCCGCTGCTGTCTCCTCCAGGGGAGAAGACCGTGTCCACCGCAGGGCTCAGCTTGCCTCGGCCACATGGCGGGCGGGGTCGTCGAAGTCCGCCCGCGTGGGGTTGCCGCTGAAGAAGCACACCCGGCCGTGTCCGTGGAGCGTGCTGGCCGCGAGGTAGCCGAGCGATGTAGCGAGCCGTTTCAGGTCGAAGGCGATGGTGACCATGCGCCCGCCGGGGATTCAGTGGGCGCCGGAAGGCCCGCAGGTTGCCCCCCCCCGGTGTCCAGGACCACGTCGAAGTGGCCCAACTACCCGGTGAACGACGGTTGAGTAGCAGAAGGACCGGACAGCCTCGGAGTGCGAACGGATCGTCGAGCGCTTCAGGTCGCGCAGTGAGCGCAGGTCTCCGAGCCACTCGTCGACCATCGCCGGCGTCCAGTTCCACCGGTCGGTGTTCACGTACGCGCTGAACGCCTTCACCGCGTTCTCCCGACCCTCGACGGCTTTGCGCTGGGCCGGGACGACCGGGAGGCCCTGGGCGCCGTTCACGAGCGCGAGCTCGCCCAGCTCGACGACCAGGGGAATAGGCCGCTGCGGACCGTCGCCATGGACGAACCCGGCGCCGGGCTGTGGCCGCGGTCGGCCCCGGCGCCATCCCAGGGGGAGGGTGCAGGGGCCGACGGTGCAGACGCCCTCATACGGGGTTAGGAGGTGGGGATGGGCCAGGCGCGGGCGAAGGCGCCCTCAAGACAAGATCAGGTGCCCGCATTGAGAGACGGCACGTTCAACCCGTACTCCGGCTTCCCTCCACGGAGAGGTGAAGGCGGCGGCGTACACGCGGCTCACGGTAGCGGCGGGGGCTGTACCCGAGGATCAGCACGCCCCCGTCAGCATGATCCAATCCGCCCTGTCGTTCCGGCTGTCACCGACATAGCCACTCAGGCCGTTGGTGTTCTGCGTTGACCACAGCACTCCCTGCCCGTCGTTGTAGGTCACGTGGTAGGCGGCAGCGGTCTGGTTGTCCTGGTACGACGAGGCCCGGTCCCTGAACCCTCCCAGGTCGATCCAGGTATGGCACGGCAAGGACCGCTCGAAACGGGTCCCCTCGAAGTTGGGGTGTTCCCACAGGCACGCCGACCCGTACGGGCAGTTGGGAGAACCCGCCACCGCACGGGCCCGCTTTTCACCCGGAAGCGCAAGCGTGATCACCGCGCCGTCACGGTAGACGACCTGATTCACACTGATCTGCTTCGCCCCTGAAGGAGCGCGCTTCAGCTCAGCGTCGACCCTTCCCTGAAGATCCGCGACCTCCCGGGCACTGAGCCCGGCCTTCTTCGCCTCGGCGGTGATCCTCGCTTCCAGAGCGGTGGGCGCTGAGGCCGCACTGGAAGGGGACACCATCCCCACGGCAGCCAGAACCCCGGCCGCCACTATGCCGACGAGTTTGCTTCGCGTGCGCATCGGGACCTCTTCGCTCGGGTGTGGAACAGGACGCACCGCACGCTAATCGCAGGACGAACAGCCTCACAGATCGATTCCGGTCGGATGTCCGGCCAGTAGGGACGGTGTCGGTCACCCTCGACATTCCGGGCAAGGTCGTCGACTTCCTCCGCGCCGCTGAGCTGGAGCCCGCTGAGTGGGCCGCGCTCGACCACGGGGTGACCGTACGGCGCGGACAGGGCTACACCCTGCGCGTCAGCGCCGTCCCCTCCGTGCACCGCGGGCTTCTCGCCTACTGCCAGCCCCTCGACGGCACCCAGGCCCTCCCCGTGTTCCCGGCCCGGCGCAAAGCCCGCCGCAACCGAACGCGACGAACGGCGCAAGCAGCGGCTGGTCAGGGACGCGAACTACCCCCGGCCCAAGGGGCTGAAGAACTTCGACTCAACCGAGTACCCGAACGTCACCCCAGAGCTCGTCGGCACCCTGTCGGATCCGGCCTGGGTCAAAGCCGGGCAGCCGCTCTGCCAGAGGTTCACAGTGGAATCCCGAGTGCGCACCGCAGGAGACCAGGGCGGCTTGTCCGGTGCTGGTCGGGGTGGGTCCGTCGGGCGCCTGGCGGTGGTCGATGCGTGGTCATCGCGGTGGCCCCTTCGCTTCGGGCCGCCCTTCGGGGGCGGTGATCGAGGAAGCAGCGTGCAGGGCCCCCTTGGCCGCAGTCTGAGGGCGTCCGGAACCGGGCAGGCTCAAAGGAAATACGGCGGTGGTCGGGGCGATAGCAGACCTGGGTTACCACCACGGCGCGGGAGTGAACAGCCCCAGAAATCCCCACCCGTGCACGACAGTCGTACCGGTGAAACGAAACCGCCAGGCACAACCCGGATTCCGAGGGATGCCGCAGCCCGTCTGCCCTGCCCCGCGGCCGAGACAGCACGACGCAGACTGTGGCTGCACTTGCACAGCTCCCCCTCCCTCATGTGGGGGCCTGTGGGACGGCCGGTGACGCGGCCTAGGCTGGTTGATCAACGTGAGGGGAGATCTTCGTGTCCGGTCAGGTTGTACTCGAGGTGGCGCAGTGGCAGGGGTCGGGGGCCACGACCGCTGGTCGATTGCGCAGTGGTGCTGCCCGGCTTGCTGAGTTGATGCCTCAAGAGCGGCGGCGCAGGGTCGTGATCGACAGCGGCGTCGGGAACTCGCAGGGCGGCGTACGAAATGCCGACGTGTTGGAGCGGCACCTGCAGTCTGTGCGCGAAGCCCTGGCGGAGGTTCCGCCGGGTGAAACAACGGTGACCATCGGCGGCGACTGCGGGGTGGACCTCGCCCCGGTCGAAACCGCCCTCTCTGTCTTCGGGGACCGGCTGACGCTGGTGTGGTTCGACGCGCACGCCGACCTCAACACCCCGCAGTCGTCGCCGTCCGGAGCCTTTCACGGCATGGTGCTGCGCGCGCTCCTCGGCGACGGCCCCGAGGGCTTGCGCCCCGTGCGGAGCGTGTCGGCCGACCGTGTGGTGCTCGCAGGGGCCCGGTCACTGGACCCGGGCGAGCGGGACCTCGTCGAGCGTCGCGGCATCCGGCACATCGGCGTCGAGCAACTGACCCGCCCAGGCCCGCTCCTGGCCCAGGTGCGTGCGACCAGCGCCGAGGCGGTCTACGTCCACATCGACCTCGACGTCCTCGATCCGCAGGTCTTCCCGGCCGTCGGCACGCCGGAGCCCGGCGGCCTCGGCGTCGAACACCTGCTCGCAGCGGTGCGCGCGCTGACGAACGAGTTCATGCTGGCCGGCATTGCGCTGACTGAGTACGAGCGGACGGAAGACACTGCTCAGGAGGAAGCCGTACTGCGGCAAATCGTCGGCGGGCTGTTCGGACCCGCCCGACGCTGAGCCCCACCCCGGTACTCGTACTCCCTCTCTGCGGTCAGCGCCCAGTCCCCCGCGCGTCGGGCCGCCTGGGCACGGCGCGTTGACGTACAGGCGCCCGGCCGACGTCGGTGCGGTGGTCGTCGGTCTGGATCTGCACGCATACTCCGGAGTCGTCCTGCACCACGCGGACCATGTCCAGGTGGACGAAGGACAGCGAGTCCGCGAGGCGCGGAGCATGGCCAGTGTGGGTGCGGCGAGGCATCTGCGCGCCTCGCCGCCCCTTCGTGACGAAGCCGCCGCAGGTCGGGGTGAAGAGTCCTGCCACCACCACCCACGGACGGAGGCACCGTGGAATGGCCCAGCACCGCGCATCGGGCGCGTAACGCGCCCAGCCGCCCTCCCGCACACGATTGAACCGCGTAAGACAACACACGGCGGCGAGTCATCACCCGTCACCGACCGATCAGCCATTTCGACACGTCAGCGCCCCCTCCCCCGCGGCTTCAGAGGCGTCGCCGGCAGGTCTGGAGCCGACAACGGAGCCCCGTCATACCCCTTCACCCCCCCGAACCGCGTCCGGTGCGGTATCGGTCGGCGGCGGGGAAGCAGGTGAAGGAGTCCGGGTTCGCTACGCCAGACAAGGCGATCGCGCGTTTGACGGAGGTCTACAACGCGAAGCGGGCGGCGCCGCGGGGGCAGGCGGAGGCGGAGCGGATCGCGAAGTACGGGGCGATGCGGTTCGGGGAGTACGCCACCGGGCGGAAGGCCGGGCAGCGGGATCTGGGGCCGGCGTCGGTGGTGCATCTGCTGCCGCTGCTGGCAGCGGATCAATAGGGCCGGCCAGGTCGACATCCCCGACGGGATGGTCGTCTACGGCCTGCGCCACTTCTTCGCCGCCAACTGCCTCACCCACAACATCCCCATCACCGACGTCGCCGAATGGATGGGCCACAAGACCGCCGACCGGGTATCACGGCGCGGTACAGGTCGTGCTCCTGGACGAACTCAAGTGAATCGGCGATGCCCAGCTTCTCGAACAGCCCGCGCAACGGGTACTGCTGGCCCTCCATACCGACTCCGGGCAGCTCGTGCAACGCCGTCTCGAACTCGAAGCGTCCGCGTCGGAAGGAGGTGGCGCAGCCCCGGGGACATTGTGACGCTCCACCAAGAAGGCGCTTGGTCCCGCGCGTTGGAGGTTGCGGCAGCGGTCAGTCCGGCGTTGCGTTGCCCGCGCCGATGACCACCGCGTCGAAGTCCGTCGTCGCGGTCACTGCTCGGCGGCCTCTCGGGCGATCTGCTCGAACTGGGCGCCCATGGCCTCGGAGAGTGCCTGGGCGGCGGAGAGCGGGCGCACCATGACCGTGAACTCGTCGATCTTCCCGTTGTCGTCGAAGTGCAGGAAGTCGCAACCCTGGAGATGCTTGCCGGCGACGGTGGCCGTGAAGACGAAGGCGTGGTCGCGGCCGTCGGGATTGGCTATCTCACGGACATAAGTGAAGTCCTGGAAGACCCGGGACACGCCGCGCAGGATCGCGGCGGTGATGGCCTTGCCCGGGTACGGCTTGAAGGCGACGGGGCTGGTGAAGACGACGTCGTCGGCCAGCAGAGCGGCCACGGCGTCCAGGTCGCCGCTCTCGACAGCTTTGCGGAAGGGATGCACGAGAGCCCACCTCTCATAGTCAACAAATTGAATAGATGTACGCGAGATTAGCGGGCTCGCCCGGGCTTGTCTACAAGGATTGGGTGACCGTTACTCACTTCGTTGAGTAATCACAGCGGTGCTAGCGTGTGTCCATGGCTTTGCGGAACGCGGTGATGGCCGCGCTGTTGGAGGGCGAGGCGTCCGGGTACGACCTCGCGAAGGCGTTCGACGCGACGGTCGCCAACTTCTGGATGTCGACGCCCCAGCAGCTCTACCGGGAGCTGGAGCGCATGGAGGCCGAAGGACTCGTCACGGCCCGCGTGGTCGAGCAGGAGCGACGCCCCAACAAGCGTCTGTTCTCCTTGACGGAGGCCGGGCGGAAGGCCGTCCGCGCCTACACCGCCGAGCCCTTGGGTAAACCGGCGGTCATCCGGGACGAGCTGATGGTCAAGGTGCAGTGCCTGGACGCGGGCGACATGGAAGCGGTCCGGACCGCCATCGCCGAGCGCATGGAGTGGGCCACCGCCAAGCTGGCCCGCTACGAAAGGCTCCGGCAACGTCTGCTCGACGGGCGATCCGAGGAGGCGTACTTCGCCGAGGCCGAGCGCATCGGCCCGTACCTCACTCTGCTGCGCGGAATGTCCTTCGAGCGGGAGAACCTCCAGTGGGGGGACATGGCACTGCGCAGGCTCGAACAGCGCACGGCCACGCTCCGGGCCGACAGCTGATCTGCGGCGGTCCCACCTGGAGTCAGCAGTAGATGGCACTCAGGCCCGGGCCAGCTCGGCCCGCGTGGTTGCACTCTGTCCACCTACCGTCCGACGAAGAGAGTTCAGCACGAGGAGGTACCGGCGTCGCCGCAAGCCAGAGCATCACACCGTTGGGGAGGTGTCCCCAACGGACGCCGCCACCGGAAGCAGCGTCGGCCGCTTGGCCTGGCGGCCGTCGCCGGAGGAGCGACCACGCAGGCGGCGGCCCATCCAGGGGCCGAGGAAGGTGCCGGCCCAGCGCAGTTCGGCACCCACCGCCCTCCAGGCAGAGATGTCCGTCCCCGCGACCGGAAGGGGAAGGGCCCACCTGTCATCGCTGCCCGGCAGACCGAGCGCCTGGGCCACGGCAGCCGCGATGCGCGCGTGTCCCAGCGGGCCTGCATGCAGCCGGTCAGCACTCCACAACCTCGGATCGGTGGCCGCCGCGTGCGCGGCCGTCTCCGCGACCACTACGCCGTGGCGGTCGGCGGCCTCCCGAATGCGCGCGTTGAGAGCGAGAACACGGTGACCGATCGGGCGGGCCAACGGCGTGATACGCCCGACGTCGGGAAACATGAGGGTCGCGACGGTGGCGCCCTGCTTGGTGAGAGCGGCGAACATCGCCTCGACATGACCGGCCACCTCGTCGAGGTCGCAGCTCGGACGCAACACGTCATTGACCCCGGCCACCACGGTGGCGAGGTCGGGCCTCATCGCGAGAGCCGAACCGAGCTGCTCGGCGCGCACCTGAGCGGCCTTACGGCCGCGCACCGCGAGATTGGCGTAGAGCAAGCCGGGACTGTGGCGAGCGACCTGTTCAGCGAGCCGGTCCGCCCAGCCCCGAAGTCCACGGACATCGTCGCCGTCCCCGAGCCCCTCTGTGTGACTGTCACCCAAGGCGACATAGCGCAGATACGCACTGCTCGACACGGGGCTGACCGCCTCTCGTCAACGCTGGAAGTGGCTCACGATCATCGCTGGGCAACTATGCACCTAATCGCATTGTTGAGTAGGATGGTAGCCACCGGATCATCTTCCTGCAAAGTGACGCTGCTCTGAGAGGAGCCCAGGCCGTCGAGAGCGGTCCACCGCGCACTCGGCACCCGGGTGCAAGCAGCAGCGCGCCCGTGCTGTAGCCGTACGGGTCTCCGTCTGCGGGCAGATGCCGGCCCCAGCACTTGGAGTGGCAGCAACTCCGGTGCATTGTCCGCGACCTGGCGGAAGTCCACGCCGACAGCGCGTGTGCGGAAAGCCTCTGCAGTGCGTCTGCAGCGGAAACCAGTGGAAGTCCCGGTCGGGGAAGAGGGCTACGGGGCCGCCGGAGACAGTAGGGCCGAATACTTCGAGGCCCCTTACGTCACGACGCTGATCTGCCGCCGTCACGGTGACGGCGGCAAAGACGTGGCGGCCAAGGCCCGTAGCGCGGCGACCGGTTTGCGCAGTCCGTAGGCGACCGCCGTCGACGTTCCGTCGACATGGCTCCACGTCAGCAGCGCGCGTCCGTCGGTCATGTTGCCCTGCACCGTGGTCGGTTCGCCGAGGAGCGGCAGACGGCCGACGATCTTGACGGTGAGACCGGCGACCTCGGTCCAGAAGTAGTCGTCCTGCGCTGGTCCCGGCGGAGGGAGACCCAGGGCGGAGGCCGCCGCGGTCCTGCCCTGGGCGACGGCGTTGGACCAGAAGGGCGCACGCCGGTCGGGCCCCGCGCCGTCGCCGCGGAGGTAGGTGACGTCGCCGGCGGCGAACACGCCGGGCACGGTGGTGGCGCAGGCATCGTCGATACCTACGCCGAGGCGGTCGGCGAGGCCCGTCCCTGCCAGCCAGCCGACGCAGGGTACTTCTCCGGCGCAGGTGACCACCAGGTCCGCGGTGAGCTCGGTGCCGTCGGGGAGGGCCACCCCGCTCACGGGGTCGCCGGCCAGAGTGGCGAGGCCGGTGGCCTGTACGAAGCGGATGCCGTACGCCGCGGCTCGTGTGGTGATCGCGGAGGACAGGTGGTCGCCGAGGATGCGTTCCAGCGGCCGGTCGGTGTCCACGACGGTGACCGGGATGCCGCGGGCGGCGCAGGCGCTGGCCACCTCCATGCCGAGGAAACCGGCACCGATCACGATCGCCGAGCCGGCGTCCGCCAGGCGGGCGCGGAGCAGGCGGGCGTCGTCCAGGGTGCGCAGGACGACTTCGCCCCGCTGCCCGGAGGCGGCGAGCCGGCGGGCGTGGGCGCCGGTGGCGACGATCAGCGCCTCGTAGCCGACCTGGCGGCCGTCGGCGGTCGTGACGGTGCGGCACCGGGTGTCGGCCGCGACGGCGGCCGAGCGGATGACGTCGACGTCGAGTCCGTCGAGGGCCAGGCCCAGGGTCCGGTCCGCGGCCGGGTCCTTCAGGACCACCTTGGACAGGGGCGGGCGGGAGTACGCGCCGTGCTTCTCGGCACCGATGAGCGTGACCGGTCCGGTGTAGCCGAGGGTGCGCAGGTGGCGGACGGCTGTGGTGCCGGCGAGTGACTCGCCGACGACGAGCACCGAGCGCGGTGCGGTCACGACAGGACTCGCAGGGCGGAGACCGGGCAGGTGTTGACCGCCGCGCGCGAGGCGGTCCGATGCTCGTCGGGTATCTCTGCGCCCTCGAAGTGGTGGGTGAGTTCGGCGTCGTCGTCCAGGGTGAAGACGCCGGGGGCCTGCTCGGCGCAGAGGCCGTGGCCTTCGCAGCGCGCGTAGTCGACGGAGACCTTCATGATGCTGTCCTCGGAACGGTCATGCGTGGGGCTCACGCGGGGATGAGTTCGAGAGGCAGGCTCTCGAGGCGGTGGATGACGTTGTTCAGGGCCCACTCGGGTGTGCCGGCCACCTCGATGCGGTCGACGCGGTCGACCAGGGCGCGGAGCATGGCGGAGGTCTCCATGCGGGCCAGGCCCTGGCCGGCACAGCCGTGGGTGCCGTGCCCGAATCCGAGTTGGCGGGCGGCGTCGCGGCGGATGTCGAAGGTGTCCGGGTCGTCCCACTCCAGCGGGTCGCGGTTGGCGGAGCCGTAGAGGACCAGCACACGGGAGCCCTTGGGCAGGGGGATGCCCGCGAGTTCCGTGTCGTGGGCTGCGGTCCGGGAGAACGCGCGGATCGGGGAGGCGTAGCGGACTACCTCGTTGACCGCCTTCGGCACGAGGTCCGGGTCCGCCTTCAGCAGGCCCCACTGTTCGGGGTGAGTGGCGAACAGGTGCAGGGCGCTGGAGATGGCGCTGATGGTGGTGTCCAGGGACGGCGCCAGGTAGTCGATCATCATCGTGGCGCACTCGTCCGGCATGATGCGGCCTTCTTCGGCGGCACGCAGCAGGTCGTGCCCCATGCTGCCGTCCAGCACGGACCGGTCGCGCACGACGCCGCGCGCGTAGCGCAGCATGCCGAGGGACGCAGGGAGGGTGCGCACCGCCTGGCGATTGAACGGACCCAGGGCGTCGAAGGTGGCGCCGGCCCATCGCAGCAAGTGCTCGCGGCCCTGCCGGGGCCAGCCGACCAGGTCGGGGACGACGGCCATCGGCAGAGCCGTGGCGACCTCGACGGCATCGACCGTCCGGCGGGCGACGGCGGCCGCGACCACGGTGGCGGCCTGCTTCTCGACCGAGTCCTGCATCGTGCGCAGCGCCCTGGGGGTGAGCCGGTGCGCGAGGAGGGAGCGGCGGCGGATGTGCTCATCGCCGTCACTGAACAGCGTGGTGCCCTGGCCCACACAGTTGGCTACGGGGTTCAGGCCGACACCACCCGAGGAGACGAAGGTGTCGTCGTCCAGCAGTACCTGCTTGCACTCGGCATAGCGTGGCAGGGCGTAGACCTTGTGCTTGCTCAGCCGGACCACGGGGCCGAGTGCCCGCAGCGCGGCGTAGTGCGGATATGTATCGCGGATGGCCGAGGCCGAGTACAGATCGGGGTGGTAGACGGGAATCTCCGTACGCATGGGCATGAAGAGCCCTCCTGAAGGTGCCGTGAGAGAGCGTGGGGCATGACGGTGCTTGTCGGGGCCGACTGGTTCATGGACGGCTGACGGGAGCGCGGCCTCGGTGAGTTGCCACTCCCCTCACGCCGTTGCGCAAACGGGTGCCGTCAGCGGAACAACTCCGTGATGACGAAATCATCAAGCTTGACGGAATACACCGTCAAGGGTTGCGGCAGAGAAAAACGATGAACTCATCAGAACTGCGGGTACTCTCCGTGCACACGCGGGCCGGCTAAAGGACGGAGACGGGCCCCGAAGGCCCGGCGTGCTTCTCCGCGCCCAGCTCGGCCCAGACCGTCTTGCCCTGCCGGGCGTGGCGCGTTCCCCAGCGCTCGGCGAGCTGGGCGACCAGGAGCAGCCCGCGTCCTCCCTCGTCGAAGACGCGGGCCCGGCGCAGGTGGGGGGTGGTACTGCCGGCGTCGGACACCTCGCACAGGAGGGAGCGGTCACGGATGAGACGCAGGCGGATGGGAGGTCGGCCGTAGCGGGTGGCGTTGGTGACCAGTTCGCTGACCACCAGTTCGGTGATGAAGTCGAAGGCTTCCAGGCCCCAGGCCGACAGCTGCCGGACAGCGCTCGAACGGGCCCGGGCGACGGCTGTCGGGTCGGCGTCCACGTCCCAGGCTGCGACTTGGTGGTCCCCGAGGACGCGGGTGCGGGCGAGCAGCAGGGCGGCGTCGTCGTGCGGCCGGCCTGCGGGCAGCAGGGCTTGAAGCACGGTGTCGCAGGCGGCCTCCAGGGAGGCGCAGGGTTGTGCGAGGGCGTGGCGCAGGAGGGTGAGGCCCGCCTCGATATCGCGGTCGCGGGCTTCGACCAGGCCGTCGGTGTACAGGGCGAGGAGGCTGCCTTCGGGCAGGTCGACCTCCGCCGCCTCGAACGGCAGGCCCCCCAGGCCCAGCGGCGGGCCGGGTGGCAGATCCAGGAAGTCGACGGTTCCGTCGCCGCTCACCACGGCGGGCAGCACATGCCCCGCGCGGGCCAGTGAGCACCGGCCGTCGACGGGGTCGTAGACGGCGTACAGGCATGTGGCGCCTATGTCCCCCGCCCCTTCCGTCTGCTCGGCCGAGGCTTCGGCGGACAGACGGATGACGACGTCGTCCAGGTGCGTCAGCAGCTCATCGGGCGGCAGGTCGATGTCGGCGAGGGTACGCACCGCGGTGCGCAGGCGCCCCATCGTGGCGGCGGCGTGAATGCCATGGCCGACCACGTCGCCCACGACCAGGGCGACCCTGGCTCCGGACAGCGGGATCACGTCGTACCAGTCGCCACCCACACCGGCCTGAGGACCGGCGGGCAGGTAACGGCAGGCGACATCGACGGCGGACTGCTCCGCCGTACGCCGTGGCAGCAGACTGCGCTGGAGAGTGAGGGCAGTGGCACGGGCGTAGGTGTACCGGCGGGCGTTGTCGATGGCCACGGCCGCCCTGGCCGCGATCTCCTGAGCGAGGAACAGGTCCTCGTCGTCTAAGGGAACCGGGTCGTGGTGACGGCAGAACCGCGCGACGCCGAGAGTGGCGCCGCGGGCGCTCAGCGGCACCACCAGCGTCGAGCGGGCGGGATGAGTGCCGAGGCCGTCGGCAGGATCCGTCGGCGTCGTCGTGTGCCGGGAGGGCCGGCCGGTGGCAAGGGCGCGAGCCGTGGCCGATCCGTCCGCGCAGGTGTGAACCGCCCCCAACCCGACCGTCGGATCCGGGCCGCCTTGCGCCGACGACGCCTGGGCGATCCGGCGCAGGACGAGCGGGCCCGGCTCCGGACCGCCGTCCCCGTGGACCATGGCGTCGAGCAGGTCGACGGTGACCAGGTCGGCGAAGTGGTCGAGGGCGAGGTCCGCCAGTTCCTGGGTGGTGCGAGCGATGTCCAGGGTGGTCCCGATGCGCAAACCGGCCTCGTTCACCAAGGACAGCCGACCCTGCAGTCGCCGGTCCCGCTCCTCCTGGAACGCCGTGACACCCTGCTCGGACGCGTCGTCGACGTATCCGTTCGCCATCGCGATCAGGAGGCGCGATGCCGCGCTGATCAACTCCGCGTCCTTCGTCAGCCGAGGCATTTCTGCAAGCAGTCTGTCCAGGACGACACCCTGACCGAACCGGAAGGCCCGCAACAGCGCTGTGACCGGCGCGCCGTGCCGGGCCAGCCGGCGTGCGCGTTCCAGCTCGGCGGACGGCGGATCTATCTCGCTCGGCTCGATGCCGTATTCCAGGCCGGCCAGCACGCCGACAACATGCTCGGTGATGTTCTCGGACGTCATGCGGACGAGATCCGGGTTGCTCCACAGTTCGGGAACCTCACGCCGCAGGCACCGCACCACGTCGGCGATCACCTCGTCCGCCATCGGCCCGAGGTCCCCGGCGACACGCGACACAAGGCCGGCGGCCGTGTACTCCACACTGTCGACAGTACGCCGAACGGGAAGCTCCTGAACTGTAGGGCACCGGCAGCCTCCGCTTGAGGCGGCGCGCACCCGAGCCGTCAGCCGACCGCGATCGCCATCCCGGCGTACGCCACCGCCGTCACTGCCAGCACGGCGGCGGGCAGGGCCCGCACGGGCGGGTCGCCTTGGCGCAGGTGTACCACCACGGCAGCCACCATGAGCAAAACCAGCCCAGCGGCGGCGGCCACGCCGAGCGGGGCCGAAGCCAGACCGAGCAGCAGCCCGGCGGCTCCGGCGAGCTCCAGCGTGCCGACGACTCGATAGAGGCCCGTTGACATGCCGAGGTGCGCGGCTGCCTGACGCATGAACGGCACGGCGGCGATCTTCGCCAGCCCCAGAGGGAGGAGGACGAGGGACAGCGCGACGGCGAGGGTGGTCTGTGCGGTCGTCATGCCGATCGGTCCTGGCGTCCGGCGCCCAGGCGGGCGTAATGGTCGATGAGGTCGGGGGCATCCACGGCCGCGGGGTTGACGACCTGCTCGACCGGGGCGCCCTGGAGGAGGCGTTTGACGGGGACTTCGAGTTTTTTGCCGGTGCGGGTGTGCGGAATGCCGGGGACCTCGAGGATGTCGTCGGGGACGTGGCGGGGTGAGGCGCCGGTCCGGATCGCTTTCCTGATCTTTTCGCGGAGGGCGTCGTCCAGGGTCTCCCCGGCGGCGAGCACCACGAACAGCGGCATCCAGTATCCGCCACCCGGCTCCTCCACACCGATGACCAGCGCCTCCGCGATCTCCGGGAGGCGTTCGACGACGTCGTGGATGTCGGCGCTGCCCAGACGGACGCCGTTGCGGTTGAGCGTGCTGTCGGAGCGGCCGTGGACGATCACCGAGCCATGGGAGGTGAGGGTGATCCAGTCGCCGTGGCGCCACACACCGGGGTAGGAGGAGAAGTAGGCGTCGCGGTAGCGGGTGCCGTCGGGGTCGTTCCAGAAGGACAGCGGCATGGACGGCATCGGGCGGGTGACGACGAGCTCGCCGACCTGGTCCACTACTGGGAAGCCCTCGGCGTCATAAGCGGCCAGCGCCACGCCCAGGTTGGGTGCGGACAACTGTCCCGCCCAGACGGGTGTGTTGGGTGCGCCGCCCGCGAAGCCGGAGACGACGTCGGTGCCGCCGCTGATGGAGGCCAGCAGCACGCGGTCGCCGACATGGTCACGGACCCAGGGGTAGGCGGAGGCAGGCAGGGCGGAGCCGGTGCAGCCGACCACGCGGATCGACGACAGGTCGTGGACGGACGGGTCGATGCCGAACTTCTCCATACCGAGCAGGTACTGGGGGCTGGTGCCGAAGACGGTGACCCGGTGACGCGCGGCCAGCTCCCACAGGACGTCGGGTTTCGCGAGGGGCGCCGGGCTGCCGTCGTACGTGCAGGTCGTGGCGCCGGTCAGCAGCGTCGAGGCGACGAGATTCCACATCATCCAGTGCGTGGTGGTGTACCAGAGCAGGCGGTCGCCGGAGCCCAGGTCGGAGTGCAGGCCCAGGGTCTTGAGATGCTCCAGCAGGACACCGCCGTGGCCGTGGACGATGCCCTTGGGCAGGCCGGTGGTGCCGGAGGTGAACAGGACCCACAGGGGGTGGTCGAACGGCACCGGGACGCAGGCGAGTTCCTCGGTGCGGGTGGAGGCGTCCTCCCATGAAACGACCAGTGACGGATACGCCCGAGACGGCCACGGCAGGCCCACGTGGTCGACCAGCACGGTGGCCTTCAACGTCGGCAGTGCGGACGCGAGTTGGAGGGCGGCGTCGCGGCGGTCGTAGGTGGTGCTGTTGAAGAGGTAGCCGTCGGCGGCGACCAGGACGGTCGGCTCGAGCTGGGCGAACCGGTCGGCTGCCGCCTTGGGGGCGTAGTCCTGCCCGCACACCGACCACACGGCGCCCAGGCTCGCGGCGGCCAGGAACGCGACGATCGCGTGCGGGGTGTTGGGCAGATAGCCCACCACCCGGTCGCCTGGCCCCACGCCGAACTCACGCAGGGTGGCCGCGATCGAGGCGACCTGGGCTCGCAGGTGGCCGGCGGTCACCTCGTAGCAGGAGCCTGTCTCGTCGAGGGCGATGACCGCCACGGCGTCATCGGCGTGGTTGCGCAGGGCGTGGTGCGCGTAGTTGAGGGTGGCGCCCGGGAACCAGCGGGCGCCCGGCATCCGCTCCTCCGCCAGCGCCCGCTCGTACGGGGTGTCCGCGTCGATGTCGAAGTACTCCCACACCGCACCCCAGAAGCCCTCCAGATCGGTGACCGACCAGCGGTGCAAGGTGGCGTAGTCGGAGCCGGGCATCCCGACGTGGCGGGCGAAGTCCATGATGTAGCTGTCCGCGACGGCCTGCGGATCAGGCGTCAGGAAAGGGTCGGGCACGCTCATCGTGTGATGCTCCTCAGCAGGCTGGTGTCGACGGTCCGGGACGAAGGGTGGGGGCCGCGCGTGGTGTGCAGGAGGGACGCCCAGGCGGAGGTGTCCGTGAAGTCGAGGCCGCCGGCCGGGACGATGTCCATGACGATGCGGTCGGGACGCAGCAGTACGGCGTCCGCCCGCCCTGCGCGCAGCCAGGCGGCGAGGGTGCCGTCGTCGCCGAAGTCCGTGACGGGGATCGCACGGATGCCGAGTCCGTGGGCCAGGGCGTTCAGCGAGGGCCCGGGTTCGGCGGCGGTCAGGAGGGCGAAGGAGTCGCCGAGCAGCTCATCGAGGCGGGTACGTCGCCCGTCGGCCGTGATCCACGGTTGCGGGCAGTAGGTGCCCACCAGGCCCCTGCGAGTACGGCGTCGGACGAGGGGCCCGCTGGTCAGAGGCGGGCTGAGGTCGCGGCCGGCCGCCGTGGCGAGCCCGGGTATGCGGCAGGCTACGGCCAGCAGCCTCCGGCGCGCCGCGGCGGCGCCGTCCTGGCCGCCGGTCATGGCCCAGCCCATGGCGACCGCGAGCCGGATGACATGGCGGGCATGCGGTTTGCGCTCGCTCTCGTACGTGGCCAACAGCCGTTCTTCGCCGCCCCGTCGGAGGACATGGGCGAGTTTCCAGGTGAAGTTGTAGGCGTCCCGCAAGCCCGCGCAAAGGCCCTGCCCGATGAAGGGCGGAGTGAGGTGGGCGGCGTCGCCGAGGAGGAAGACCCGTCCGCTGCGCCAGCGGTCGGCGACACGCGCCCGGAAGGTGTACTGCGTCTCACGGACGACCTCGAAGTCCCCGTCGTACGACTGCGCCAGCCACGGGGCGATCAGCTCGCGGACCGGCTCCTGGCCGTCCCGCAGCCGGAACTCCCAGCGGTAGCGGTCCTCACCGACGCGCATGAAGGTGGCCGGCCGGTCCGGGTCGCAGACCTGGTCGACGCCCTCCCAGCAGCGGACGTCGGCCGTCGTGCGGACGTCCACGACGGTCCACTGCTCCTCGAAGCGCAGGTCCTCCCATACGGCGCCGATGGCCTCGCGGGTGAGGCTGCCCGCGCCGTCGCAGCCGAGGACCGCCTCGGCCCACAGCTGGTGCTCGCCGTCGTCGTCACGGTAGGTCACTCGCACGGGGCCGGTCGTGTCCGGTCCGACGGCGGTGACCTCCACGCCGCCCCGCAGTTCGCACTCCGGGCGCCGGGCCAGGGCAGCGCGCAACAGTTGTTCCAGCTCGGGCTGGTCGAACATGCTGGTCTGCGGGTAGCCGTGCAGGCCGTGCTCGGTGCGGCGGAACTCGGCCATCACCCGGTGCCGGGCGTCCAGCAGCCGCAGCCCGTTCGCCGGGCGGGCGATCGCTGCGAACTCCTCTCCCACGCCCGCGGCCTGGAGGATCCTGCGTACCTCGTCGTCGGCGGCGACCGCGCGTGGAAGCGGGTAGAGGTCCTGGTGGCGTTCGAGGACGACGCTGCGGACTCCGCGCCGGGCGAGGAGGAGGGCGGCGGTCACGCCCACGGGTCCGGCCCCGATGATCACCACGGGTACGGCTGCCGGGTTGTGCTCGACGGTCATGTGCGGCTCACCTCTGCCCTACTGCGCATCCGTGACGGGTGTGCGCTGCTCGCCGAGGTCGATGCGGCCGTCCGGGGTCGCGATCGTCGCCGTGATCACGTCGCCCGCGTGCAGGTAGTGCGGGTTCTTCGCCTGGCTCTTGAAGAACGCCTTCCACTTCACGGCGGGCGGCAGCAGCGCGCCGATCTTCTCGACCGGCTTCGGCGGGGCCTTGAGCGCCGTACCACCTGGGGTGCCGGTGAGCAGCAGGTCACCGGCGTCGAGGGTCTGGAAGCGGGCGAGCAGGGTCAGAGCCTGCGCGGGGCGGACGATCATGTCGGCGAGGGTGCGGTCCTGGCGCAGTTCGCCGTTGACGGACAGCTTCAGCCGCAGGTCGAGGAGGTGGGCGAAGTCCTCCGGCTCCAGCAGGGTGAGGTACGGCCCCGTCGGTGTGAAGGTCGGGTACGACTTGCTCTCGTAGAACTGCGTCTTGGTCAGCTGGACGTCCCGCGCGCTGACGTCGTTGGTGATCACCAGCCCGGCGACGTACGACGGCAGGTCCGGCTCGGCGACTCGGGTGCCGATGGGCAGTGGCGCCCCCATGACGAGGCCGAGTTCGATCTCGTAGTCGAGGAACTTCACATGCGAGGGCCGGATGACGGCGTCCGCGGGGCCGCTGACCGAGCCGGACGCCTTGCGGAAGAAGGCGGGCGGGATGTCGCCGGAGAAGCCCGAATCGCGGGCGTGACTACGGTAGTTGACCATCTGCGCGACCACCCGGCAGGGGGTGGTGAGCGGCGAGAGGGCGGTCAGGTCGGCGACGGGCGTGCCGGGTTCGCCGGAGAGCGCGGCCGCTCGTACGGCGGCCCGGTCGGCGATCAGTTCGGCGGTGGTGACGGCCTTGGTGTCGACCGGGACGGCCCGGTCGATGGGGGTCCCCCCTGCACGAGCGGAGTCGTGAGCTTGCGGGAGGACCGCCCACCACCCGTCGGCGGTGCGCAGGACGTTGGTGCTCATGTCAGCTACTTTCGTGAGGAAGTTGAGGATTCAGGACTGGGCGGCCTTGAGCAGACCCAGCAGACGCGCCATGTCCATCTCGTTGTCACCGCGCAGGGCCTCGATGACGTGGCGGACCCGCTCGGGGGTGGGGCTCGCACCGAGGAAGTCACGCGTGGCCGGCGGACCCCACTGGGCCAGCCCGCTGGTCGAGAAGGCCGCCCAGCCGGGCTCGATGTCGCAGGAGAACAGGTCGCCGTCGGCGAAGTGCTCCAGCATGAAGTGGTCGGGATCGCGCCAGTAGTCGAAGAGCTGGCTGCCCTGGATGTGCCGTCCGATGCCCCAACTGCGCTGGTAACCGCGCTCCTTGAGGTATTCGCCGCCGACCGCGATCGAGTCCAGGTCGGTGACCTGGTAGGCGGAGTGGACATAGCCGGTGCCCGGCCCCAGGTGCATGGCCAGCGTGTGGTGGTCGGCCGGCACGCTGCCGAGGTCGCAGCGGATGAACGCCATGACCGGGCCGCGCTCGCGCTGCCCGGTCAGGAACAGGAAGTCGGACACGATCATGCCGAGGGTGTCCAGGTACCAGTCCAGCGCCCGCGCGAACACCCGCGTCTCCAGCACCAGATGTCCCAGCCGCTGGATCCGGGACGGCTCGCGCGGCGGGCGCTGCGTGGTGTTCGTACGACGGTGAGCAGTGCCGAAGTTGAGCAGCAGCGGCTGCTGCTCGGGCAGCGCGGAAAGCTGCTCGCCGCAGTGCACCACCCGTACCGGGAAGCCGGACGGGTCGAGCAGGCCGACCGCCTTGCCGCCGCCGGGCACGTCCGCGTCCCGCACGTCGGACCCGGTGGCCCGCGCCAGCCGGTCCAGGTCGGCCCGCTCCGCCGCGCGGAACGCCGGGCCGATGAAGCGCGAGCTCCGCCCGCGCCGGATCACCATGCAGGGCGAGCCCGGGAAGGTGCCGCGCAGCCACAACTCCCGCTCCGTGCGGGCCGCGATGCCGAACCCGAAGTCGCGGGCGAAGACCTCCGCCCGGTCCAGGTCGGGCTTCTCGAACTCCAGCCAGGCCAGGTCCGCCACCTTGATGACGGGATTGCGGGAGCGGCCGGGGTGCTCGCCGCGCAGGGCGCCCTGGTCGCTGTGCAGGTCCTGGTGGGCCGTCTTGACGTCGGTCCCGTAGACGCGGGGTTCAGACATGGTGCCCTCCGAGCAGCATCGTGATGAGGGAATCATCAAGTTTGACAGTCTTGTCGTCAAGACCTCCCCGACATAAAATGATGATTTCATCAGAGATGCTGTCGTCATCGCCCCCGCGGTTAGACTCTGCGCATGCCTACGTCAGCCCCGCCCAGCAACCGGTTCGAGCGGCGCCGCGCCGAGACCCGTCGCGCGCTCATTCGCGCCGCCCGGCAGATACTCGCCGAAACCGGGGACACCAGCGCCAGCATCCAGGCGATCGCCGAGCGCGCCGACGTCGGCTTCGGCTCCTTCTACAACCACTTCGAGTCCAAGACGGAGCTGTTCGAGGCAGCCGTGGTGGACGCCCTGGAGGAGTTCGGCCAGAACTTCGACGAGCGCCTTGCGGGAATCGACGACCCCGCGGAACTCGTCGCGGCAGGCTTCCGGCTCAGCGCCCGCATGGCCGACTCCCACCCCGAGCTGATGCAGGTCCTGCGCCTCCGCGGCATGGGCCACATCCACTCGGACAACGGCCTGGCCCGACGGGCACTGCGCGACCTCGGGGCCGGCCTCGCCTCCGGCCGCTTCACCCCGGTCGACCCAGCGGTCGCCCTGTCCGCACTGGGCGGAACGCTGCTGTCCCTGGTGGAGCTGAGATTCGCCCGCCCCGAGCTGAACGGCGACGAGGCCGCGGCGAACGTCGCCGAGATGGTCCTGCGCATGCTGGGCGTCACACCGGCCGAAGCCCACGAGGTCGCCCGACGCCCCCTGCCCGACCCCGCCTCACCGGCCACTCCTGCGCGGTGAGCGACGAACTCGGCCGGAAGGTGGCCGAGCGGCCGGCGAAGTCGGCGCCGATCGCGTCCCGCCGGGGGTGACGGCGCGCAGGTGCGGCCCTCGAGGACGTTCCGCAGCGGGAGGGGGCCTGCTAAGCCGTGTTCCACCCTGTTCATCAGCGCCTTCTCCCGTGACTCGGAGGCCCGTCTGGCACAGAGAGGCGGGCCAGGTCACCTGACCCGGCCCGCACCGGAGTGTCCCGCTGTGTCACCGCCGGCCCGGCTCGCACTTGGTGCGCCCCCGCCGCGTCAGGGATGCGCGGCGAAGTACCGGGCGATGCCCGCGATCCCCTCGCTCCCGGCTCGCTCGGCGTCGAAGGGCGGCCTCGACCAGCTGGTGAAGGTCATGGCCCGGGAATGGGCCGCCGACGGGGTCAACGCCGTCGCCCCCGGCCGGACCGTGGACGGGCGACGGGCCACAGGGGCGTGTCCACCGGGCGTGTGGGCACGGTGAAGGCGTCGCCCGGGTGGAGACGGTGGCTGTGTCGGTGTCTCCCACGAGGAAGCCGACGTTGGTGACCCGCGGCAGGTCCGGATGGACCACGGCATGCAGTTCTCCGTGCACCTCGACGCCGGGTGGTTCCCGGCCGCCTGCCGCGTCGCCTCCGGCACGGAAGATCCGCGCGACCTCTGGACCTGCGGTGCTCTTCCCGCCGCCGGTGGCGTCGGTGATCGCCACGACGCCGTCCCGGTCACCCGAGGATGCCCCTGCGCACGCGCCGAAAGGGCAACCACCGCTTCGAGGCAGACGCGAACCGTGTGAGCGCGCAGAGCGACGGCCGTCAGCCGACGGTGTCGTGGTGTTCTGTTCTCGGTTGCCCTGGCCGGACAGCGGAACAATGCTGAATCCATGGGACAGGGCTACGCCGCGGCGATCGTCGATATGCGGGGTGTGGTGAGGGCCTGGAGCGACGGTGCGCGCGACCTGGTGGGATACACGTTCGACGAGGTGGTGAACCGTCCGGCCCATGAACTGCTGGCTGAGCACGTCAGGGCCGACGCGGTCGCGAACCTGTCAGGCATGGTCGTGCTGCGCCACCGGGATGGCTCGTCCGTTCCGCTCGCCCTCACCGCCTGCGCCGTGCTCGGTGAGAGCGGGGAGCAGTCCGGGTACGTGATCACCGGCGATCCTCCCGACGGGCCGGAGACGACCGTGGCGGGTCAAGCCTTCCAGCAGGCCTCCTTGCCCATGTCGGTGTTCGACACCACGCAGCACTATGTGCGGCTGAACGACGTGGCCTGCGCAATCATGGGAGTGCCGGAGGAGGCGCTGTTGGGACAGCACTTCCCGGAGAGCGTGGAGGACCGCCAAGCGCATCGCGGCTGGCTTGATCATCTGCGTCAGGTCGTCGCCACAGGCCGCCCGGTCCGCTACGAGAGCTTCACCGGGGCCCCCGCCCTGAACCGGGAACACGCCTGGACCACCGACATGTGGCCGCTGCGGAACGGTCACGGTGAGGTCCACGCTGTGGGTATTGCGTCATTCGACAGCACCGAGCAGTACTGGGCCCGGCAACGTCTCGCCCTGCTGGACGAGGCCGCAGCCTCGATCGGCACGACCCTGGACGTGGTGCGCACCGCCGAGGAGCTGATCGAGCTGCTGGTGCCCCGCTACGCCGACTTCGCCAGCGTCGACCTGCTGGAGTGGGTCTTCGAAGCGGAGAGGCTGCCCGACATTCCGTTGCGGGACATCGTCCTGCGCAGGGTCGCGCACGGATCTGGGACGAAGGGAACACCTGAGGCCGCCATACCTGTGGGCGACACCGACACCTATTCGCCGTCTTCTCCGCCGGCGAAAGCCCTGAGGGCGGGGCGGGCCGTGGTCAGTCAGGCCGGCGAGCCGGACTTCATGCGCTGGGTCGCCGAGCGCAACGCGCGCGCCCCCGCGGGCAGGCCCTACCGCAAGGGCGCGCACTCGATGCTCGCCGCGCCGCTGCGGGCGCGCGGTACCACCCTCGGCGTGGTGGTCGGCGTGCGGATCGCCAACCCGGACGACTTCGGCGCTGACGACACCGTCCTCGCCGAAGAGGTCGCCAGCCGGGCCGCCGTGTGTATCGACAACGCCCGGCGGTTCGCCCGGGAGCGCGCCACGGCCCTGGCCCTCCAGCACAGTCTCCTGCCACGAGGGCTGCCCGGACAGGCCGCCGTCGAGGTGGCCCACCGCTATCTGCCCTCGGATTCGCTGGCCGGTATCGGCGGGGACTGGTTCGACGTGATCCCTTTGTCCGGCAGCCGGGTCGCCCTGGTCGTCGGTGACGTCGTCGGGCACGGTATCCCCTCTACGGCGACGATGGGCCGCCTGTGTACTGCGGTCCGCACCCTCGCGGACGTAGACCTGCCACCGGACGAGCTCCTCACCCACCTTGACGACCTCGTCGTCCACCTCGCCTCCGACGAGAGCGGCGAGGTCGCGGAGCTCGGCGCGACCTGCCTGTACGCCGTCTACGACCCGGTGTCGCGGCGGCTGAACCTCGCGGCGGCCGGCCATCCGGCGCCTGCGGTGCTGCCGGCCGACGGCAGCGCAGCCCTGGTGGAGATGACCGCCGGGCCGCCCCTGGGCATCGGCGGCCTGCCCTTCGAGGCGACCGAGCTGGAGCTGCCCGAGGGCTCGGTGCTCGCTTTTTACACCGACGGTCTGATCGAGGACCGCGACCGCGACGTCGATTACGCCACCGCCGAGCTGTGCCGGGCGCTGTCCGCACCGGCGGGCACCCTCGACATGCTGTGCGACACGGTGCTCAAGGCAGTGCTTCCGGAGGAGCCCGGTGACGACGTCGCACTGCTCCTGGCACGCACCCGCGCGCTGGGCACGGACCAGGTCGCGACCTGGGACATCACATCGGATCCCGAGCACGTGGCCGCGGCCCGCCAGGCCGCCACCGAGCAGCTGGCCGCCTGGGGACTGGACGAGGCGGCGTTCGTCACCGAACTGGTCGTCAGTGAACTGGTCACCAACGCCATCAGGTACGGGGCCCCGCCCATCCAGCTCCGGCTGATCCGCGACCGCACGCTCATCTGCGAGGTTTCCGACGGCAGCTCCACCTCACCGCATCTGCGACGGGCCCACGCCTTCGACGAGGGCGGCCGCGGACTGCTGCTGGTCGCCCAGCTCACCCATCGCTGGGGAAGCCGGCAGACCGGGCGTGGCAAGACCATCTGGGCCGAGCAGCCGCTTCCGCAGGACTGACCTCGTCCGAGGCCGTGCCGATGAACAGGGTGCCAACGCGCTGCACCCGCAGAGGATCTTGTCCAGGTGTCCACCAGGGTGTACGGGGCCTCCTCCATGTCCGACACGTGGCCCGATGGTGACGTCGTGTACCCGGCGGCGAACACGCTGGGCATTGGTGTCGCAGGACCTTACCCTCCACTCGCACACGCACGACCCGTCACAAGGCGGACGCGAGCTGCCTGAGCTTGCGGACCGGCATCGTGTGGTTCACCGTCGCCGCCGCGCCGCCCGACCAGCGCAGAAGCAAGGAGCTGCCGTCGACATCGACCAGATCCGGTTCACCCGCGCCTGCTCCACCGCGTTGGTCCAGTGCGGACGGTGGCACGTCCCACGGACCACCGCCGCATCCCCCGCCGCGGCGATGCCGTCCGCGACGCGGTCGCGGGAGTCGGTGACCACACCGCGGTCGAGTGTCAGGCCGGAACCGGTGAGCCGGTCGACGGCGGGTAGGTCCCCGACCGCCGACACGATCACGTCGGCTGTGAGCACGTAACCGTCGGCGTCGACGCCCTCCAGCGTGTGGGTTCCGACCAGCCGGACGCCGCAGGGCACCGTCCTGAGCACCACTCCGTGCTCAGGCGCGGCACTCGCGATCACCTCGGCGAGCACCGGCCCGAGCACTCGGCGCAGCGGCGGATCCCGGTCGACCACCGTGACCTCCAGACCGAGAGTGCGGCACGTCGATGCGATCTCCATGCCCAGCAGCCCCGCTCCGACCACCAGGACGCTGCGAGCGCACCTCAGGCCCTCGCGCAGCGCCGCGCAGTCGGCGAGCGTGCGTAGCACTTGTTTGCCACCCGGCGGCGACCTCAAGCCGCCGAACACGCTGGGCGACCGCCGGCCGACGCACCCCGAGGCCATCCCCGGATCAGACTCCCATGCGACTCCGGACGCCCGCCCGGGCCCGTACTTGACACGCCCACCTTATCGGTAACAGTGTATCCATTATGAGCACCTGGTCTGAGCCACAGCCCGATTCCCGGTTCGTCGCGGTGGATGGATTGCGGATCCACTACAAACGCGCCGGGCACGGCCCGGCACTCGTTCTGCTGCACGGCAGCGCTTCGTCGCTTCAGCACTTCGACCGTGCGGCGGCCCTGCTGTCGGAGTCGTTCGACGTCATCCGCCCCGACCTGCCGGGGTTCGGCCTGACCGGCCCCCGTAAGGACCGCGACTACCGCATCCCGACCTACACGGCGGCGGTGGCGGCCTTCCTGGAGGCGCTGGAGGTGCCTCGCTACGCGGTGGCCGGCAACTCACTGGGCGGCAACATCGCCTGGAACCTCGCCCTGGACCATCCGGAGCGGCTGACCGGCCTGGTGCTGGTCAACGCCACCGGGTACCCGGAGAAGGAGATCCCGGCGGGCATGCGCCTGACCCGCAACCCGCTGCTACGGCCCGTGTTGCGGCGCGTGATGCCGCGCGGCGCCATCGAGCGCAACCTGCGTTCGAGCGTCGGCCCGCACTCGACGATCGTGGACGACGCCATGGTGGACCGTGCCCACCAGCTCATGAACCGGCCCGGGAACCGCTCGGCCTTTGTCGACTTCTGCAACACCGACCAGCCCGACCGCAGCGCTCAGATCCCCCGCATCACGGCGCCCACGCTCGTCCTGCGCAGCGCGAGCATCGACGGCCAGCACTTCAGCCGCGATCTCCCCGGCGCCGGGGAGATGGTGCACCCCCATGGCGGTCACCTGCTGCCCGAAGAGGAACCGCAGTGGGTCGCGGACGCGATCGTGATGTTCCTCCGCTCCTCCACCGACACCGCCACGCACTGAGGCCGAGGAGGCCCGTTCCATGAAGTACTTCGTCGCGTCAGGCGAGGACCTACGGCTCACCGCCGAATCGCGGCAAGCCCTGCGCGGCAGCTTCATCGAGCTGTCCGACGGCGTCACGCACTACGAACTGAAGGGCCCCGAGGACGGGGAGCTGGTCGTGATGGCGGGCGGCCTGACCATCCCGCTCTTCTACTGGGACGGCCTGGTCACCGAGCTGCACGCCCGCGGGCTGCGCACTCTGACCTGCAGCGCGTACGGCCGCGGCTACTCGGACCGGGTGGGGGCGCGATACGACGAGGCCCTCTTCGCGCGGCAGCTGGCCGAACTGACCGAACGCCTGGGTCTGACGACGAAGCCACTGCACATCGTCGGCACCTCCATGGGAGCCCTCGTCGCCATGACCTACGCCGCCCAGTACCCCTCACGGGTGTCCACCCTCACGATCGTCGGGCCCGCCGGTCTCGCGAAACCGCGACCGACTGCCCCTCACCGGCTACTGCGCAACGATCTGTTGGCCGGTGTCGTCGCCCGGACGCGGGGCCACCAGATACTCCAGGGGCACCTCGGGCACAACGTCCTCGACCCCGAACTCGGCGCGAGACTGACGGACATGGTCCTCGAAGCCTTCCGCTTCGAGGGGTCACTGTATGCGGTCTTCGACACACTGCAGCACCTGCCGCTCTCCGGCCGTGACGACCTCTTCCGGCAGACGGGCGCACTGGGCATTCCCACACTGCTCCTGTGGGGCGACGAGGACAACGTCACGCCCCTGACCCACCTCACCGCGGCTCGCGCCCTCCTGAAGCCGAAGGAGCATCACGTCATTCCGGAATGCGGTCACATGGCCCCATTCGAACGTCCGCGCCACGTCGCCGATCGGATCGTCCCGTTCGTGGCCCCACGCGCCGAAAGGCTCGACTCATGAACGACCCGCAGGTCATCGACGTACTGGTCATCGGTGCGGGGCCTTCGGGATCTGCCCTGGCGATCGACCTCGTGCGCCGGGGACTCGACGTACGGATCGTCGACAAGTCTCCCCATGCCTTCGACGGCTCCCGCGCCAAGGGCGTCCAGCCCCGCAGCCTCGAAGTCCTCGAAGACCTCGGTGCCCTGCCCGACGTGCTGGCCGGCGGCAGCGCGTACCCCAAGCTCGGGATCCATGCCGGCCCCCTGGCGGTGCCGTGGAAGATGTTCACCCACAAGGAAGCGACTGCGAACGTCCCGTACCCGAACACCTGGCTGATCCCTCAGTTCCGCACGGACCGCGCACTGCACGCCCGGCTCGGCGAGCTCGGCCATGAGATCGAGTTCGGCAGGGAACTGACCGAGCTGACGCAGGACGAGGACACGGTCGTCGCCACGGTGGCGGGCGCGGACGGCCCGGAGGAAATCGTCGCCCGGTACGTCGTGGGCGCCGACGGTGGTTCCAGCGCGGTGCGCAAGCAGCTCGGCATCGGTTTCGTCGGCACCACGGACGAGAGCGACCGGATGCTCATCGTCGACGCCTCGGTGACCGGTCTGGCCCGCAACCGGTGGCACATGTGGCCCGGCCGGGGCGGCAAGTTCATCGGCGCCTGCCCGCTCCCGCACAGCGACATGTTCCAGTGGATGATCCGTCTCACTCCGGACGAGGAACCACCTGCCGAGAAGGACGACATCGTCCAGCGGATCCACCAGCACACCCGCAACCGGGGCATCCGGTTGCACGACATCCGCTGGACGTCGGTGTTCCGGCCCAACATCCGCCTGGCGGAGAGTTACGGCCGAGGGCGGGTCTTCCTCGCCGGTGACGCCGCGCACGTCCACACCCCGGCCGGCGCCCAGGGCCTGAACACCGGCGTGCAGGACGGCTACAACCTCGGCTGGAAGCTCGGCCAGGTCCTCGCCGGGGCGGACGCCACGCTGCTCGACACCTACGAGGCCGAGCGGCAGCCGATCGCCGCGGGGGTCCTGGGCCTGTCCACGGACAAGTGGGGTGGCATCGCCAAGCTCGACCCGTCGAGCATGAAGCGAGGCAAGGACGAGCAGCAGCTCGCCCTGACGTACTACGGCGGCCCGCTCGCCCCCGCCGACGGAATGCGCACCGGGACACTGCGTGCGGGCGACCGCGCGCCGGACGCCGAACTGCTCCGCTCCGACGGAACCGGGACCCGGCTGTTCGACGCCTTCCGCGGGCCGCACTTCACCGCCGTCGCCTACGGACCGGGTGCCGCCCGGGACCTCGAACTGCTCGCCTGGCCGACGGCCGGCGCTCAGCTGAAGCGGATGGCGGTCGGGACGACCGCCGCCGACGGTCTCGGCTTCCTCGACCCGAAGAACACGCTGAAGGGCGCTTACGGCCTGACCGGCGACACCCTGCTGCTGATCCGTCCCGACGGCTATATCGGGCACATCGCCACTCGGGACTTCCTCACCACCACACAATCCGCCGCGCGGGCAATGACGCCATGAGCAGCAAGGAGCCGCACCATGTCCCCTCAGCGCCACACATGCTCCCGTTCGGGGGCCACCGCATGAGCCGCGTACTGCTGCGCGGGGCGCAGGTCATCACGATGGCGCCGGGCCGTCCCGACGCCGAGCACGCCGACATCCTCGTCGACGGCGACCGTATCGCCGCCGTCGGCGAGAACATCGAGGCATCCGACGCCGAAGTCGTCGACTTCTCCGGCCGCATCGTCATCCCCGGCCTCGTCAACGCCCACTTGCACACCTGGCAGACCGCGTTGCGCTCCGTGGGTGCCGACTGGACTCTGATGGAGTACCTCACCCACCTCCACGGCGCCTGCGCCGGCCACTACACCCCGGCCGACATGCACATCAGCAATCTGGTCGGCGCGCTGAACCAGCTCAACTGCGGTACGACCACCCTCGGCGACTGGTGTCACAACGCCCTCTCGCCCGAACACGCCGACGCCGCCGTCGAGGGCTTGGTCCACGCCGGGATCCGCGCCGTCTTCCTGCACGGCACGGCCTACCGGTCGCCGGACACCCCGCACCCCCTCACCGAGATCGACCGGCTGCTCGACGGCCCCGTCCGCGACCGCGCCCTCCTCACGCTGGGCATGGCACTGCAGGGGCCGCAGTACTCCTCGCCCGACACCGTGTTGGCCGATTTCCGGGCCGGCGCGGAACGCGGCCTCGTCGTCTCGATGCACCAGAGCGGCGGGGAACCCTCCCCCGGCTGGGAAGCCGTGCGCGCCGCCGGACTGTTCAGCCCCCTGACCAACATCGTGCACGGGATCGACCTCCCCGACGACTGGATCAAGACGCTCGTCGAGGCAGGTGTCACCTTCACCAGCACCCCGGAGAACGAACTGGGCCAAGGACACGGCACACCCATCACCGGTTCACTGCTACGCCTGGACGCGGCGCCCTCCCTGGGCACCGACATCGACACCGCCGTGCCCGGCCATCTCCTCACGGCCGCCCGCATCGCCCTGGCCCACCAGCGCAGCCTGGACCACGCCCAGCACCGACAGACGACAGGCACGCACGCCAACACCGCTTCGGTCACCGCCAAGCAGGCACTGGCCTGGGCCACGGTGGAAGGGGCGAAGGCCCTGGGCCTCGCCGACCGGGTCGGCCGGATCGAGGTGGGCATGCAGGCCGACCTGGTCGCCGTCGACGCCCGGGCCCTCAACCTGTGGCCGGCACACGACCCGGTCGCCACGGCCCTGCACGCCGACATCGCCAACATCGAAGCCGTGATGGTCGCCGGCACCTGGCGCAAACGCGATCACGCCCTGCTCACGTCGCGACTCGACGAGGCCAAGGACCAGCTCCGCGAGTCCGGAGAGCGGCTCTTGCGCGGCATCGGGCCCGCAGGCAACCAGGGCTGACAACCTTCTGCTGTGTGGGGTGCGGCGCGCGGATCCGAGGGTCGGGACGGGGACCGTCGCGCCGAGGAGTACGGGGATGCCGTGCCCCTCGGCGCAGTTCCTGCGCGAAGGCTGCTCCGGGGTGCGAGCAAGCCGCTGATGGTCGACCTGGCCTTGACCCTGGCCTCACTGAACGACAACGACCTGGTAGCCACCGTCCACTGCTACGGCTTCTGGTCGTTCAGCACGAACGTCGCCGGCTGCACCGCCTTCGGCTAAACCTCGAAGAAGCCGCGCTGCCGGTACAGAGTGCGATCCGCCGAGGCCTGCCTCTCAGGGAGGGCCGGCCGACCCCGGCGGACGCTCACCGCGTCAAGGGGTTACGGAAGTGGCGGGTAGGCGTTCTGCATCAGCTGCTGGCGGAGAATTAGTGGCCGGCCACCGGCGCGTTCGGCAGTCACCCTGTGGGGTTGTTGCCGTTGCAGGGGTCGCCGCCGTAGGTCGGGTCGCACATGCGGTCGAAGCTTTTTCCCTCGTCATTGGGGATGGCGGCGCTGGAGCCGTCGGACTCCCCCGGCGGCTTCACCCACACGTAGGCGTCGATGCCGGCGGCCGGTGCCGCGGTGGGTCGTTCGCCGAGGCCGGCTCCGCTCTGGTTGCACCAGTTGCCGGCATGGATGCGCCGGTCGATGCGGCTGCCGTTGACGTAGTCGCCGACGGAGGTCATCGGTCCCGGGCCGGTGGACCGGGCGGTGCCACCACCCCGGCCGTTGCGGGGGGTGTCGACGAGCATGCCGATGCCGGAGTCGAAGCCGACCGCGACGAGCTGGTCCCCGTCCGTGTACAACGGCTGCCAACCGTCAACCTCGGTGGCGACACCCCGGCGGCCCCGGCACTCCCAGCGGACCAGCGGCCTGCAAGGTGGCCTACAGCACCAACGTGTGGCAGGGCGGCTACACCGCCGATGTCACCTTGACCAACACGGGTTCCTCGCCGGTCAACGGCTGAAATCTCGCGTTCACGCTGCCCGCAGGGCAGACGATCACGAGTGCGTGGAACACCGGGTTCTCTCCGTCGTCGGGAGCGGTGACGGCCGGCAACCCGGCAGACAACGCGTTCCTTGCGCCCGGCGGCCAGGTCTCCTTCGGCTTCCAGGCGTCCTACAACGGCATCTTCGCCAAGCCCGCCGCCTTCAACCTGGAAGGCACTTCCTGCGCGACCGCGTGACGTATTCAGAGCGCATCTGCCCACCCGGAACCCGCCCACCAGGCTCTCGTGCCGGTGGGGCGGGTCCCGCCTTTCTCACAAGGCGTCCGTCTCCGGCTGGTCGAGTGCGTCCCACCCACGCACACAGTGGACGCGAGCGGTCTTCGGGTAGGAGGTCTCGGAGTCCGAGCGAGGACCGATCTCGAAAAGGTCGATCATCAAGAAGAGCGGGTAGGCGGGAGACTGAGGCATCCGCTTCACCATGACGCCCTCGCAACCGATGATCGTGCCCGACGGTCCCCACACAGCCGCCCAGGTGTGGGGTTTCGAGGCGTCCAGGGGAAGGACGACTTCCGACATGTCGGTTGTCAGCCGTCCGTCCGAATGCGCCTTCACCCCGCACCGGGCATGACTCTTTCCCTCGCCGACGGCGTCGGCGTCGATCTCGAAGACACAGACCTCACCGCTCTCCCCCTCCGACAGATGCTCCGTCCCCACAAGCCACGCCGCGAGCATGCACCCCTCATCCACGCTCGCGCTCACCGTCACCTCCACACGTCCGGCGGTGGGCGCCCACAGCAGCCGCTCGGGGGTCTGCGTGCGGACGACGAGTCCGTCGGAACGGTGTCGGTGTGTACCCCGGTGAGAGCCCACTGGACCGGAGAAGACCCCGGTCTGCAGGTTGGACACACGAAGCGGAGCGTCTTCCTCCCGCCAGTCCGACTGGTCGGCGTCGATACGCAGCCGCAGCCCCGAATCGTCGATGTCGTAGCGTGCCCGAGACCGCTCGGGTGACGTCCAGTGGGGCAGATAGTGATCGACCCAGCGATCTTTCCTGAGCTGCGGAACGCTGAAGTCGTCCTCGAAATCAGGCTCACGAGCCGGAGGATCAGGGAAACGCAGGCCATCGGCACCCATGACACCATCGTCTCAGACCGCGCGTCCTTGCCGTGCCGGCGCCCCACACTCGGAAGGGCACCGGAGAAACGCGGTGCCTCTGCGCTGGTCGCGCCATGCACGGCAGGTCGGGTCCGGGTATTTCCCGGAGCTGGTGGTTCTCAGCAGAAAGGTCCCTTCCCAGCTGGCGGAACGCTATCGGGACTTGCTCACCTCTGTGGAGCTGCCTCTGACCGTGGAGCGGCATCTGCCCGCAGGAGCAATCCCTTTGCAGAACCTGCCAGGGTGATCGCGCCGCTCCGTCAGACCTCGTCCCGCAGGTGGGCAAGCCCGCTGAGAAGAAGCTCGAGACCGAAGGAGAACTCGTCCTCGATCGGAACGGGCAACACCCCGGCAACGGTGACGGTGGCCGGGAACAGGTCCGGATCCACGCTCTGAAAGACGGCCGCCGACGGGGCGTCGTCGGACTGTCCTGCGCCGCCATGCCCGTTGACCTGTACGGCGAACCCGAGGACATAGCGGGCCAGGGTCGCGAACGCGTACGCGGCGACTCGCGGCGGGAAGCCACAGTCGAGCAACACCGCGACGCAGCGCTCCCGCAGTGCCATGGCGTTGGGTCCCAGGGGAATCTGCTCGACCAGCAGGCGCGCCGCGTTCCGGTGCCGGGCCAAGGCATCGAACATGGTGTGCGCGACCGTCCGCAGCGCCCGCTCCCAGCCCAATGCGGTGAGTTCGTCGCCGTTCAGCTCCACGCTGCCGAACATGCGGTCCACGACATGGGCGACCAGCGCAGCCCGGTTGTCGAAGTGCCGGTACAGCGTCGCCGTGCCCGAGCCCAGACGCTGGGCCAGCGTCCGCATCGAGAGAGCGTCCGAGCCCTCCATGTCCACGATCTGCAGTGCTGTAGCGACGATGCGCTCCAACGGCACCGGCGGCCGCCCCGGAGAACGCCGAGCCGCTGCCGCGTCCGCTCGCGCGGGCACAGGGTCCACCACGGAACGTCCCACCTCCTTGGCCAGCACCATAACAGTAACGCCGTAGCCGATATAGAGGTCGCCGATCGGACGAGACGCCTGCTCTCGGCGAGCCTCATCGGGCCGCCACGGCCGAATTCCCGCCTGCACAGGCCTTGACACCTTCTCGCCGAGCGGCAAAGAATTCCCGCTGCAAACACCGGAATGAAACGATTCAAAATCGTGGCGTCGCCGCATCCTTGCTTCCCCGGTCTCCAGGACGCCCCCAACCCCCACATCACCGCACATCGACAGTAGGAGCCCGCATGTCCGCTGTAACGCGCCGGTCCGTCCTGTGCTCCGCCATAGCCGTGGCGCTCACGCCCACCCTCGGCTCGGTGCTTGTGCCGGGTCTGGCTCCCGTGGCGTCGGCCGCCGTCTCCTGGACCGCGAAGTGGATCTGGGCTCCGTCCAGCTCGACGAACCAGTGGGTGGCGTTCCGCAGATCGTTCACCCTGGGTTCCACGCCGTCCAAGGCGGTGACGCAGATCGCGGCGGACTCCAAGTACTGGTTGTGGGTCAACGGCACGCTCGTCGTCTTCGACGGACAGCTCAAGCGCGGCCCCGACCGCACCGGCACCTACTACGACGAGATCGACCTCGCCCCGTACCTCACGAGCGGTCGCAACACGGTGGCGCTGCTGGTGTGGTACTTCGGCAAGCAGGGTTTCTCACACAGCAGCAGCGGCAAGGGTGGTCTGCTCTTCCAGTCCGACATCACCACTGGTTCCACCACCACCCGGCTTGTCAGCGACACCAGTTGGAAGCACATCGTCCACCCGGGCTACTCCAACAACACCAGCGGCACCCAGGTCAACTTCCGTCTGCCCGAGTCGAACGTCTACTACGACGCCCGCAACGCCACCGCCATGACCGCCTGGGAGTCGGCCGGTTTCGACGACAGCGCGTGGAACGCCCCCACCGACTTCGGAGCCGCTGGAGCCGCGCCCTGGAACGATCTCGTCCGTCGGCCGGTACCTCAGTTCCGGTACTCGGGCCTGAAGTCCTACGGCAACGCGTCGTCGCTGCCGTCCACGGGACAGGGCGCCACCGCCATCACGGCCACCTTGCCGTCGAACCTCCAGGTCACGCCCTATTTGAAGGTGGATGCTCCGGCCGGTGCGGTGATCGGTATGCAGACCGACCACTACGCCGACGGCGATGGCCTGACCGGCCTCACACCCGGGGCGGAGAACAACGTTCGCGCCACCTACGTGTGCGCGGGCGGGGTCCAGGATTTCGAGGCGCTGGCCTGGATGAGCGGCACGGCGGTGAAGTACACGATCCCCGCGGGCGTCACCATCCTGGATCTGAAGTACCGCGAATCCGGCTACGACACCGACTTCACCGGATCGTTCAGCAGCAACGAGGCGTTCTTCGACACCCTGTGGGGCAAGGCGGCGCGCACGATGTACGTCAACATGCGCGACAACTACATGGACTGCCCCACCCGCGAGCGCGCCCAGTGGTGGGGCGACGTGGTCAACCAGCTCAAGGAAGGCTTCTACACCTTCGACACCCGCTCCCACGCACTCGGCGCCAAGGCCATCGCCCAGCTGACCGCCTGGCAGAAGCCCGGCGGCGTGCTCTACTCCCCCATGCCCTCCACCATCTGGACCGCTGAACTGCCCGTCCAGATGCTCGCCTCGGTGTGGGCCTTCGGCACGTACCACCTCTACACGGGCAACTCCGACGCAGTCGCCGACACCTACCCGGCGGTGAAGGCCTACCTGAACCTGTGGAGCCTGGACTCGGCCGGGCTGGTCAGCCACCGCGCCGGGGACTGGGACTGGGAGGACTGGGGCAGCAACATCGACGCCCGCGTCCTGGACAACTGCTGGTACTACCTGGCCCTCGACACGGCCATCACCCTCGCCGGCCTCAGCGGCAACAGCGGCGACGTCGCCGCCTGGCAGGCCAAGCGCGACAGCATCAAGGCCAACTTCGACAGCGTTCTGTGGAACACCTCCAGGAACGAGTACCGCTCACCCGGCTACAACGGCGACACCGATGACCGCGCCAACGGCCTCGCCGTCGTCGCCGGCCTCGCGCCCGCCCCCCGCTACCGGGCGATCACCGAGGTGCTGCGCACCCACCTCAACGCCAGCCCCTACATGGAGTTCTACGTCCTGGAAGCGCTTTACCTCATGGGAGCGGCCACTGTCGCCGAGGAGCGGATGCGCAACCGCTACGCCGCCCAGGTCGCCGACCCCACCTGCTACACCCTGTGGGAGATCTGGGACAAGTCGGGTGGTACCGACAACCACGCCTGGAACGGCGGCCCCCTGTACACCCTGTCCGCCTACGCCGCCGGCGTCCGTCCCACCAAGCCCGGCTGGGAGACGTACGACGTCATCCCGCAGACCGGCACCCTCACGAAAATCAACACGGTCACGCCGACCGTCAAGGGCGACATCCGCTTCGGCATCACGCGTGACGGCGACCAGGTCACTCTGACCCTGACCTCCCCGAGTGCGACGAGCGCGCGGGTGGGTGTTCCGACGTACCGCGGCTCATCGCCGGTCATCAAGGCCAACGGAACCACCGTCTTCACGGGGGGTGCCGCCACCGGCAGCGTCTCGGGCCTCAACTATGCGAGCAAGGACTCCTCGTACGTCTACTTCACCCTCCAGCCGGGCAGGTGGACGTTCACGGTCACGGGCGCCGGCCGCCTGGACAACCTCGCCCTCGGCCGGCCGGTCTCCAGCAACAACAGCCTGGAGAACAGCGACTGGGGCCGCAGCCGGCTCACCGACGGCAAGCTCACCAGCGTGGCCGGTGCCAAGGGGTACACCAGCAACGACTTCCCCTCCCCCGACGTCAGCGCGAGCCCCGTCTGGGTAGAGATCGACCTCGGTGCCGACACCGACCTCGACGCCGTACGCCTCTTTCCCCGCACCGACACCCCGGCGGTCGGCGGCGGCACCGCCGGCTTCCCCGTCGACTTCACGATCCAGACCCGCCCCGAGGGGGCGAGCACCTACTCCACCGCCCGCACGATCACCGCCGAGCCCAACCCGGGCGGACTCGTGCAGACGTACGGCTTCAAGACCACGACCGCCCGCTACGTCCGTCTGCAAGCCACCAAGCTCGGTGCCCCTCCCGTCGACGAGACCACCAAGTACCGCCTCCAGCTCGCCGAACTCACCGTCCCCACCGCCGCGACCGCCGTCACCGCCAACTACACGCTGGAGAACGGCGACTGGGGCAAGACACGCGTCCTCGACGGCAAGCTCACCAGCGTGACCGGCGCCAAGGGCTTCACCAGCATCGACTTCCCCTCCGCCGACGTCAGCGCCACCCCCGTGTGGATCGAGATCGACCTCGGCGCCGACCGGGCCATCGGCTCCGTCATCCTCCACCCCCGCACGGACGCCGGCGCAGCGGGCGGCGGCACAGCGGGCTTCCCCGTCGACTTCACGATCCAGATACGCCCCGACGGGTCGAACACCTACTCCACCGCCCGCACCGTCACCGCCGAACCCAACCCCAACGGAGCCGCTCAGACGTACACCCTCACGTCCGCCACCGGCCGCTACGTGCGCCTGAAGGTCTCCAAGCTCGGCAAGCCCGCCTCGGACGAGACCAACAGGTACCGCCTCCAGCTCGCCGAGATCCGCATCAAGTAGCAGGCCAACCCCGAAACGGGCGGCGGCGCAGGTCGTTCAATACGACCTGCGCCGCCGCACCCCGGAGAGATCGACGACACGGCCAGGCGGTGACCAGCGGCGGCCTCCGCCGCCCACCACCCCGCAGGAGCCGATGGCCTCCAACCACCTGGCCGCACCGCGCTTGGGCGTCTAGAGGACGAGCAGACGCGTTTCCCCCGGGGTGCGGCCGAAACGGCTCCGGAAGACCCGGGTGAAGTGGGCCTGGCTGGCGAAGCCCCAGGGGTGGGCGACTTCGGCGATCGTCAGATGGCGGCAGCCTGGATCGGCGAGCACCTGCCGGGCCGCTGTTCGAGAATGCAGCGGGAGGGGCTCACCCCGGTCGGCTGGAAGATACGGCTCAGTTGCCGGGCTATGTAGTCCTTGGGCACCGCCGGCTGGGAGAGCGTAGCGGGCGGCGCGGAACCGCCGACCGTCAGTGCGGCCAGCGTACGGACGAGGTCTTGATCGTCGAGGACCCCAAGGAACCGCTGCTGTCGGATTCGTCGGCCGGGCGTCCGCCATGCGCGTGATGACGCCCGGCATGGTGCATTGCGTCAAGAGCCGGTACACCGCGGCTGCGGCGTGCCCACCGGGCCGGCCGCTGTGAAGCCGAACGACGTGGTGGCGCCCGGTGAAAGGGAGCCGTTGTGGGCGGCATTGCGGACGGTGGCCCGGCCCTGGGCCGCTGACAGGGAACCGCTCCAGAGGCTGGTGACGGTGGAGCCATTCAAGTCCCAGGCGACAGACCAGCCGGTGAGTGGGCCGGTGCCGGTGTTCTTGACCGTGACCTCCGCCTGGTAGCCGCCGGACCAGGACGAGACGGTCTTGAACTCGGCGACGCAGGTCTCGGGCGCGGGCTGCGGGCCCGGCCCGGGTCCGGGGTTCGTGCCGTAGGTCAGGCCGTGGCCGTACGGGAAGAGAGGGCCCTTGCCGTCGCCGTCGTTGATCGGTTGCTGGGACGCGCTGCGCATCCAGGTAACGGGCAGTTTGCCGCTGGGCGCATGGTCGCCGAAGAGCACGTCTGCTACTCCGCTCCCCTCCGTGCCGGGCAGCCAGGCCGCCAGCAGCGCCTTCCAGTCGGGCAGTTGGGCGGCGATGTCGAGCGGACGGCCGGAGACCAGGACCACTACGACAGGCACTCCGCTCGCCTTCAGCCTGGCGAGGGTCTGCAGGTCCTCCTGGTCCAATTCCATGCTCCCAGGCCGGTCTCCACGCATCTCCGCATACGGTGTCTCTCCGACAATCGCCACGGCGGCCGAGTAGCCGGCGTCGATGCCGTCGCCGTAGCGGTTGTACGTGACCTGGGAGGAGCCGGCGGCGGCACGGATGCCCTGAAGGATCGTAGTGCCCTCGGTGATCGGGCCACTGCGGCCCTGCCAACCAAGGGTCCAGCCGCCGCTCTGGTTGCCGATGTCGTCGGCGGACTTGCCGGCCACGAACAGCTTCGCGTTCTTCGCCAGCGGCAGGACGCCGCCCTCGTTCTTCAGCAGCACCTGCGAGGCGCGTACGGCCTCGCGGGCGAGCGACCGGTGCTCTGCGGATCCGACACCCGTCGTGTACGAGCGGTCGGTGAGCGGGTTCTCGAAGAGGCCGAGTTGGAACTTCTTGGTGAGGATGCGGCGGTTGGCGTCATCGACGCGAGCGACAGGGACCCGCCCGGCGGTGACTTCGGAGCGCAGCAGGCCGAGGAACTTCCTGTAGTCCTGCGGAACCATCACCATGTCCACGCCCGCGTTGACGGCCGTGGCGATCTCTGCACCCGTGAAGCCGCTCTGCCCGTCCAGCTGGTCGACGGCGGCCCAGTCGGACACGACGAACCCGTCGAACTTCAGCTCGCCCTTGAGCAGGTCGGTGACCAGGTACCTGTGTGCATGCGATTTCACGCCGTTCCAACTGCTGTACGAGAGCATCACCGAGCCCACGCCCCGCCGCACCGCCTCCTGGAAGGGCGGTAGGTGGATCGCGCGCAGCTCGGCCTCGGAAAGTTCCGTGTTGCCCTGGTCGACGCCGCCGGTGGTACCGCCGTCACCGAGGTAGTGCTTGGCGGTGGCGAGTACCGAGGCGGGGCCGGCGCCCAGGGTCTCGCCCTGCAGGCCGGTGATGAACGACGTCATGGACGTGGGCAGTTCGGGCTTTTCGCCGAACGACTCGTACGTGCGACCCCACCTGTCGTTGCGGGCCACGCACAGACAGGGGGCGAAGGACCAGTCGATGCCGGTGCCGGCGACCTCCTCGGCGACCGCGCGCCCGACCCGCCGCACCAGGGCGGGGTCGCGGGCGGCGCCGAGACCTATGTTGTGCGGGAAGATCGTCGCCCCGCGCACCGCGTTGTGGCCGTGCACGGCATCGATGCCATAGATCATCGGGATGGCGAGTGGGGTACCGAGAGCCGTGCGCTGCAGTGAGTCGTAGGTGTCGGCCCACGTCCGGGCGTTGTTGGGGCTGACCGTGGAGTCTCCGCCGGAGAGCACCGAGCCGATGCGGTATGCGGCGAGGTCTGCCTGCGGCACCAGGGCATCCTTCTCGATCTGCGTCATCTGCCCGAGCTTGTCGTCGAGCGTCATCCGGGACAGCAGGTCGGTGACACGGTCTGCCACCGGCAGGGCGGAATCCCGGTACGGCAAGGCCTCGGACCCCGTCGAGGCGGCGGATCCACCGGCTCCAGCGGGCGGTGCCGCGCCGGTCAGGCCGATCACTGTGAGAGCGGCGGCACACAGGGCGGCAACGAGCGCGGGGCGTCGGGAGGACGGAGCGAGGCTCTGGCTCATGGCGTAAGGCCTTTCCGGTGGGGGCGGCCGGAGGAGCGAGGGGCGGAATGGTTGCCCCGGGGCCCACCCTTTCGGCATGGGAAGGGGAGGGCAGGCCCCGGGGCGGTCCGGTGAGGAGGTGGTGCGACGTGCCGCACCGGGTCACGCGCAGGCGGTGCCGTTCAGGCTGAACCCGGTCGGCCTGGCGAACGAACCGCTGTAGGTGGCCTGGAAGCCGAACGTCTGGCTGCCACCGGGCGCGATCTGCGCGTTGTGGCCCAGGCCGCTCGCCGTCACCGCCCCGGAGGAGGGGGAAACGGTGGCGTTCCAGGCGTTGCTGATCCGCTGTCCGGAGGGCAGGGCGAAGGACAGCTTCCAGGCGTCCAGGGGGGACGAGCCGGTGTTGGTGATCGTGACGTCGGCGGTGAAGCCGCCCTCCCAGACGTTCGGCGCGTAGGTCACCTTGCAGCTCGCCTTCGGGTCGCCGGGGTCACCCGGGTTGCCCGGGTTGCCCGGGTTGCCCGGGTTGCCCGAGCCCCCGGTGTTGACGGTCGACGAGAAGGAGTTCACCGCGAGTCCCGCACCGTTGTGCCACGGCTCGAAACCGGCCTGCACGCTGGTCAGATACCAGTCGTTCTGCGCCATCCCCCGGGAGACGGTCTGCCGGACGAAGTCCATGACGTCGAAGCTCCACCCGCTGATCGCCGAAGGGGCGACGAAGGAGATCACGTCGTTGGAGCCGTTGTTGCCCGTCCACACCTGCCAGCTGCGCCCACCCACGGAGGCCGTGCCGCTCGGGGAGCCGATGGGCTGGATCGAGCCCACCTTGTTGAACCAGATCATGATCTCGGTGCGGTTCACCCCGTCGGTGCGGGGCGTCGGATCCAGCCAGATGTCGTACGAGGCGTTGTACGAGGCGTCGCCGACGAAGCCGTAGGAGATGCTGCTCGGCGCGCTGCTGATGCCGTTGATCCGAGCCGGGAGGTTGGTACCCGGTGAACAGTTGGTGTAATGGCAGCCGTTGTAGACGGAGGGGTAGGACTTCGGGGCGCCGTTGGTGGGCACGGAACCGTCGGCCTGAGTGACACGGAAGCCTGTGTCGGTGGCGGTGACACACTGCGTCGCACTGGTTCCCCAGCGGTTGTTCTGGACGACGTAGCGCCCCTGGATGACAGTCGAGCCGAACGGCTGGCAGATCGTGGTGTCGGCCTGCGTCGCCGGCGCGACGGCCACCAGGGCGGCCAGGGTGGCGAAAACCGTGAGCAGCGCACCGAACAGGGTGCGCGCGGTGAGTGGGTGACGTGGTGACGATCGCATGTGGGGGCCTCTCCGGGAGAGTCGAGCGGACGGGTGACGCACATTCGGAACGCCCCGCCCGATGATTTTGGGAGCGCTCCCACTCATTGCTTCGGTGACGGACTGTAGAAGCGCTCCATGTCCCTGACAACCCTTCGAACGGTGAACGTAGGGAAGTGATCTGGAATTGCCAGGTCACGGGTCGACGGAAGGCGCAGTGGTGCTGCGGTCACTCGGGCGTGTTGGGAGCGCTCCCCAAGCTGCCCGGTACCACGGAAGGCGGTGCGAGTCCCGATCACTGCCGTTCAGACAGACAACGAACGGCAGCATCTCGTCCAGCTTCGATGGCGTCGAACCCTACAGCCCCGAAGCTCTTCCGCAGACAGGTCTCCAGGCGTTCCCGGGCGTGACGAAGCGGTGCTCGGCCTTCAGACCGCGGCGCGGGAAAGCCACACGGCGGATGCCGGCGTAGTGGGTGTCCGGGAGGTGGTTCGACGCTGTTGAGACGCACGAGTTCACGATTCGCCTGAAAGCCGAGCCGTTGCGTGGGGAGGCAAGGCCAACCGGTCGCACCGTCTGTGCGCGTCGCGGTCCGCCGGGCCGACTCGTTCGAACCGGTCCCGGCGGACACTCACCGTGTCAGAGGATTACGGCAGCGGCGGGTAGGCGTTCTGCATGAGCTGGCGGAACTGGGCGGAGAACCAGTGACCGGCCACTGGCGCGTTCGGCAGGGCACCGGTGGGGTTGTTGCCGTTGCGGGCGTTACCGCCGTAGGTGGGGTCGCACATCCGGTCGAAGCCCTTGCCCTCGTCGTTGGGGACGGCGGAGCTGGAGCCGTCGGACTCCCCCGGCGGCTTGACCCACACGTAGGCGTCGATGCCGGCGGCCGGAGCCGCGGTGTGCCGCTCGCCGAGGCCGGCGCCGCTCTGGTTGCACCAGTTGCCGGCGTGGATGCGCCGGTCGATGCGGCTGCCGTTGACGTAGTCGTCCACCGAGGTCTTCGGCCCGGGACCAGTCGGCCGTGCGGAACCGCCCCAACCGTTGCGTGAGGTGTCTATGAGCATGCCCAGACCGGAGTTGAAGCCGGCCGCGACGAGCTTTTCCCGCAGAGCGATTGCGAACGACTGCTCATCCACGTACTGGTTCCAGTCCACCCACTTGGCCTGTCGAACCGTCTGACCGTTCACCGAGTCGGTGACCTTGTAGTGCGGCTCCTTGGTGGGGCTGGTGTTCGCGGTGTTGACGATGAACCCGGCCACGTCGTTCACGCTCGCACCGTTGGTGGTGGCGGTCCTGTAGAACTCCTGCACGGCGGGGCCCAGGTTGCTGTCCCAGCCCAGCCAGCCGTGGTGACCGGCGTCGATGTAGTTGTAGACGTTCGGAATGGCGCCGAGCTTGTCGAGAGCGTAGGCGACGCCCTTCTCGTAGTTGCCGTTCGCTTTCATGGCCACGCAGGCGTCGGTGGTGGTGGGGGTGCCGCCGGCGTTGGTGACCAGGTTCGGCAGCGAGTCGGGCTCGATGACGGTGGCGACCCTGAGGGAGGCGTACTTCGACTCGGAGAGGATCGAGGCGATGGGGTCGATGTACTGGGTCTTGTACTTGTCGAGGTCGTTCGGGCCGAGTTCGCCGTTGGACGCGAGGGCGGCGCAGTCGCGGCCCGGAAGGTCGTAGATGACCAGTTGGATGACCAGGTCGCCGGAGCCCTTCTGCTTCAGGGCCTCGTCGAGGTGGGCGCGCAGACCCATGCCGCCGTTCACACCGTTGATCGCGGCGATGCGGTCGAGCCAGACGGCGGTGGGCTCGTCGGCGATGCGGCTGCCACCCGGCTCTGCTGCGGCCTTGGCCGACCACTCCGGGTTCACATAAGCCTTGGCTCCGACGTAGGGGTTGGCCACTCGGCCGTCGGTGCCACCGCCGTTGTCGCCTCCGTCCCCTCCGTCGCCCGGACCGCTTCCGCCATCGACGTTGCAGGTCATGCCGTCGAGAGTGAACGTGGCAGGGATCGCGTTGCTGCCGCTGTAGCTGCCCTGGAAGCCGAAGCTGACCGAACCTCCGGTGGCGAGCGTGCCGTTGTATCCCTCATTGGCGGCGGTGACGGCGGCCCCACTCTGGCTGATCTTGGCGTTCCAGCCGTTCGTGACCCTCTGATTACCGGAGTACGACCACTTCACCGACCAACTCGACTTGGCGGACGCGTTGTTCGTGATGGTGACGGCGGCGGTGAATCCGGTGTCCCACTGGTTCTGCACCTTGTAGTCCACCGTGCAGGGCGCGGCGGCGGTGGCGGCACCGGCGGGTGCCGCAAGGAGCGCAGTACCGGACGTTCCGGTGAGGAGCGCGAGGGCGGCGAGCAATGAGGTCCTGGTGCGACTCATGACTGGGGGTTCCTTCTCCTTTGGGGATGTTCTCTGCTGTTCGATGCGCAGGCGATCACGCAGTCCGGTGCCGTACGACGGCGTTGCACCGTCGCATTCCGAGATCAGCGGGGCTCCGGTCACCGGGTACTTCGCCGGGACGCCGGCACTTGCACACCCTGCGCGCCACCGAGGACGCCCCGTCCAAGAACAGGCCGTTGACGGTGTGCAGGCGATGGAGCGGTAAGCGCCTGGTACTGGCTTCCGGCAGGGGGCGCGCATGTCCGAGCGGCGCACCGCTTGTCGACGTGCCGACGGCGGTGCTGGTCGACCCTCGGATCCTGCCGTGCGCTGCGAAACGGTCCGGGCTGATTCTTCACAGCGTCGGCGGGTTCACACCCGCATGATCCGGTGTGACGTGTGTGGAGGCTACGAGCTCGTTGCCGCCTACCGCGGCTGCGAGCAGTGAAGGTGGGGGGTGTCGCATGAGCGACTCCTTGCAGTTTGGCGCGCCTTGACCGGCGCGTCGACTGATGGAACCGCTCCCACAGGTGCGAGCAAGGTAGCGCCGAACGGCACGGTTGCCCAGAGGTTCTGCGAAACTTTCGATGAACTGAACCGTCCTCCGTCTTCGACTCTTCAAGCGTCTTGACCGCTGTCATGCTCATCCCCATTATGGGAGCGCTCCCACTGGCCAAGACTTGTCCTTCCCCGAGCCGCTAGCCGCTAGGAGGAACCAGTTCATGGATCCCGGACGCAATCGCAGAACAGTTCGGCGGGTGTGGACCGCCGTGGCGGCCGCTTTAGCCCTACCCCTGTCGATGCTGGCCACCGGCTCACCGACCGCGCAGGCGGCGGCACTTCAGTGCAGTGTCGACTACAAGACGAACGACTGGGGCTCCGGTTTCACGGTAGACCTCACCCTCACCAACCGCGGCACGGACGTCATCGACGGCTGGACGCTGACCTACGCCTACTCCGGCAACCAGAAGCTGGGCAACGGCTGGAA